>CACZTC010000060.1 GCA_902784015.1 uncultured Erysipelotrichaceae bacterium
CCCACGAATGCTGGAGCCACAATCCAGAGTGTTAACCAACTTCACCACAGCCGCCATTTGTGTGCTAAAAGATAATATCATAAAGAAAGCTATTGTACAATAAAGAATATGGAAGTATATGTTGCAGGAGAATTAAGAAAAGTTAATTTTATATATAAAAGAATTAAAAATATATATTTGAGTGTTAATGATGATGGTAGTCTACAAATTAAATGTCATCGTTTAGTTGGCAAAGAATATATTTATGCTTTTATCAAAGAAAAGGAAAAATGGATAGCTAAACAAATAAATAAGCCTAAGGCATCTTCTGTTGAACAATTAACGGGGGCTAGTGGTAATGAGGCCACATGGTTAGGTAAAAAATATAAAGTTAAATATATTGAAGCTAAAAGGAATTTTATAGCTTTTGAAGATGATTGTTTAGTTTATTATCTAAAAGATATAAATCAAGAAATAATAGATAAAACATTTTATAAATATGCTAAAAAACAATTAACATATATGATTCAAGAAAGAAGAATTGAATGGGATAATTTTATATGTTTAGCTAATGGCTTACCTTTACCAGAGATAAATATAAAATATACAACAAGTCAGTGGGGAAGCTGTAATCCTTCTAAAAATAAAATAAGTATATCTACAAGGCTAATACATCATCCACCAGGCTGCTTGGATTATGTTTTATTACATGAATATGCTCATTTATTGATTTTAAATCATAGTAAAGATTTCTATGAAATCATCGCCAAATATATGCCTGATTATAAAAAATATACTAATATTTTAAAAAATCGCTTATAAGTGAAAATGTTTTCAAATCAAAGATAAAATATTCTTACTTATATCTTCTTAGATAATAATCGCTATTGAAGAATTATTAGAATCAGTTAAAATATAGGTACAAGGTTTTTACGAATAGATCGGAGTTGATAATAATGTTTCCCGTACAATTCGTTTTTGTTATAGATAGCACAACTAACAATTTGGAGGCTAAGCGTCTTTTTGGTGGGGTTGTGTGTAAAAAATTAATATATTAGAAGATGGATATATTTTGTATGTCCATCTTTTTTATCCAATAAGCTTAATAAATGATTTATAAATGGAGGTAAGTATTATGGATCAGTTAAATCAAGAATTCTTTGATGCAGCAGCACATGGTGATTTTGCGAAAATGTGTGCTCAAGTCTCAAAGGGGGCAGACGTTAATGTCGCAAGTGGAGATGGCAGAACAGCTCTTATGAGAAGTGCCAAAAGAGGCTACGAGGACATAGTTCGTTACTTATTAGATAATGGAGCTGATGCAAGAGCTAGAGACAAGAATAATAAAACAGCCTTAATGGGGGCAGCTAAAAAAGGTCATACCGAAATATGTAGAATGTTATTACATGCTGGAGCTGATGTTAACTCTCATGATAATAAAGGTAGAACAGCCTTAATGAGAGCCGCATTATTAGGCGAAGAAGAAGTAGTTGAATATTTAGTTAGTAAAGGGGCAGATGTTAATGCGGTAGATGAAGATGGTCGTACAGCATTAATGGAAGCAGTAACAGGCTATAAAACAGATGTCATTGACTTCTTAATGGCAAATGGCGCAAATGTAAATGCGCAAGATCATAAAGGTTGTACAGCTCTAATGAGAGCCGCTTATATTGGCTATCCAAGTTTAGTTAGTCAATTATTGAATCATGGCGCAGATAAAGAAATAAAAGATAATAATGCTAATCTCGCAATTCATTATGTACGTAAAGAATGCTTAGCAGATTTAAAGGATATATTAAAGTAATAAAAGGGAGTTAATAGAAATGAAAGATTATTTAGCTAATGAAGTAAGGAATGTAGTAGTTTTAGGACATTCAGATGCAGGTAAGTCATCAGTAATTGAAGCCTGCTTATATTTTAATAAACAAATAGATAAATTTGGTGCTGCTAGTGATGGCACGACAGCTTTAAACTTTGATCCTGAAGAAGGTAAAAGAGGTCTATCAGTATATTGTCATTTAGCACCATTAGAGTGGAAGAATTGTAAGATTAATTTCATCGATACTCCTGGTTACTTAGATTATGAAGGTGAAGAAGTTACAGGTTTAAATGTTGGTGATAATGCTTTAATTGTTGTAAATGCTAAAGAAGGTGTAGAAGCAGGTACAGAAAGAGCTTGGAAAGAAGCAGTTAATCATCGTAAGCTTCCAACTATCTTCTTCATTAATAAGATGGATGATGAACATGCTAAATTTGAAAATGTATATGAAGAATTAAGAAATAAATTTGGCAAATCAGTTATTCCTTTTGAAATGCCAATTATTAAAGATGGTAAACCAGTTGGTTCTGTAAATATTTTACGTAAAAAAGCTTGGTATTATGATAATCGTAAAGAAGCTCAAGAAGTACCAGAAGAATTAAAAGCACAAGTTGATGGCTATTATGATGAAATTACAGAAACAATAGCGATGGCTGATGATGAATTAATGGAAAAATTCTTCTCTGGTGAAGAATTTGATGAACATGAAATAGCTAAAGGCTTAAGAATAGGCGTAAGAAGTGGAGATATTAGACCAGTATATTGTGGTAGCGCAATTGATCAAACAGGTATTGAAAGATTATTAGATTTAATCACAGAATATTTCCCAAGCTATGCTGAAAAGGGTAGCGTTAAAGCCTTAGATAAGAATAATGCGGAAGTATCTTTAGAAACAAATGAACAAGAAGCTTTATCTGCATTCATCTTCAAGACAATAGTTGATCCATTTGTAGGTAAGATATCTTATCTAAAGGTTATGTCAGGTGTATTAAATAGCGATAGCCAAGTAGTAAATGCGAATAAAGATACAACTGAAAAGATTAACCAAATCTTCGTAATTAATGGTAAATTCCAAATTGGTGTAGGTAAATTATTTACTGGTGATATTGGTGCTGTAGTTAAATTACAAGAAACAGAAACTAATGATACTTTATGTGATAAATCTAAAGTTGTTCATTATGAAGGTATTCAATATCCAGAGCCTATGTTAGGTTATGCAATTAAACCTAAATCAAAAGCCGATGAAGATAAATTAAGTGCTGGTATGAAAAATATCATGCAGGAAGATGGAACTGTTAAATTAGTTAATAATGTTGAAACACATGAACAAGTTCTTTATGGTTTAGGCGATCAACATATTGATTTAGTATTATCTAAATTAAAGAGTAAATATAAGGTTGAAGTTGATACAGCTCCTCCAACTGTTCAATATCGTGAAACTATTCGTGGCAAAGCAGATGCTCAAGGTCGCTTTAAGAAACAAAATGGTGGTGCCGGTCTATTCGGTGAAGTATGGGTAAGATTTGAACCATGTGATAGCGAAGATATGGAATTCGCAGAAGAATTAAAAGGTGAAAACTTACCAAGAAACTTCGTACCTCCAGTAGAACAAGGCTTAAGAGAATGTATGGAACATGGTATTCTAGCAGGCTTTAAGGTGGTAGGTGTTAAAGCAACTGTATATGATGGTAAATATCATCCAGTTGATTCAAAAGAAGCAGCTTTCAAAGAAGCAGCTCGTTTATCATTCAATGCTGCTATGCCAGATGCAAAACCAGCCTTATTAGAACCTATCAGTAAACTAACAATTATCGCCCCTGAAGAATATACAGGTACATTAATGGGTGATATTACTAAGCGTCGTGGCTTAATTCTAGATATGTCACTCAATGATGAAGGTGATCAAGTTATTCATGCTGAAGCGCCAAGCGCAGAAATGTTGACATATGCCAACGAATTAAGAGCTATGACACAAGGTAGAGGTACCTATGTTATGAGCTTCGATAGATATCAACCAGCTCCTAATGAAGTGGCTGATAAAGTAATCGCTATAGCTAAACAAAAACAAGAAGAAGAAAGCAAGTAATATAACATAAGGCAAGGAACTTAGTTTCTTGCCTTTTAGGAAATAAAAAAGGTACTTAATAGTACCAAGTATGCCCATGATCGGACTTGAACCGATACGCTGTTGCCAGCGGCAGATTTTGAGTCTGCTGCGTCTGCCAATTTCGCCACACGGGCATAAACGCTTTTATATTTTAGCCTAGTGTATATTTTTATGCAAATACAAAAAAGAGGAAGAAAATGACTAAAGAAGAAAGATTAAAAAAGATAGATGAATGGGAAGAAAAATGTAATGCTTATCATTTTGCGTTAGGTTTAATTGGGATAGATGCTAATGATAAACCTCCAGTTGATGGAGCTAATACAAGAAATAGATATACTTCTGTTTTGGCAGGGGAAGCTTTTGAAGTAGAAAATGATAAAGAAATATATGAAATATTAAAGGAATTAAATGAAGAAGACTTAGATGAAGTTAATCAAAGAAGAGTTTCTTTATTATTAAAAGAGATGGAAGCAATCCTATTAGTACCTAAAGATAAGTTTATAGAATATCGAGAAATATTAAATGAATCAATTAATGCTTGGTTGAAATATAAAAATGAAGCTGATTGGAAGAATTATGCACCATATTTAGATAGATTAGTAAAAGCCCATAAAGAATTAACTAAATATCGCAATATAGAAGGTGATATATATGATGTTTTATTAGATGATAATCAAGAAGGTTGGAATCAAATAAAATATGATAATTTCTTTAATGAATTAAAAGAAGGTTTATTACCATTATTAAAAGAAATAAATGATAGTCCGCAAATTGATGATCATATCCTTCATGGGCATTTTGATATTGATAATCAAAAAGCATTTATGAAAGACTTATTAAAGTATTTAGGAGTAAATGATTCATGGAGTAAGATAGGTGAATCTGAGCATCCTTTAACCTCAGGCTTATGTCGCAATGATATTAGATTTACTACAAAATATTATGAAGATGATATTAGTGCTGCAATATTAAGCACAATTCATGAAACAGGACATGCTTATTTTGGGCATCAGATTGATGAGAAATATGAAAGTAATATCATAGGTCATTCAATTGGTGCTGCAACTCACGAATCACAGTCCAGATTTTGTGAGAATCATTTAGGTCGCTCATTATCATTTTGGAAATATAATTATCCAATTCTACTAAAATACTTTCCTAATGAATTAGGTGGTATTGGACTTGAAGCTTTTTATAAAGCTATATCTAAAGTTGAATGTAGTTTGGTAAGAATGCAGGCAGATGAAGTTACTTATCCATTTCATATCATGATTAGATATGAATTAGAAAAATTATTATTCCATGACGAAATAGAAACATTAGATTTAGAAGAAGCTTGGAATCAGAAATATAAAGAATATTTAAATCTAGATGTTCCTAATGCGAAGGAAGGTATACTTCAAGATATGCATTGGCCTTATGCATATTTTGGATATTTTCCAACATATGCCTTAGGTAGTGCATTTGCAGCTCAATTCTATAATCAGTTAAATAAAGAATATAATGTTGAAGAATTATTAGAGAACAATCAATATTCAACAGTCATGTCTTGGTTAAAAGATAATATTCATCATTATGCCAATATGAAAAGTGGTGATGAGATAATCAAAATAGTAACTAAAGAAGATTTTAATCCTCAATATTATATAGATTATTTAAGAAATAAATATCTAAGTATATATAAGAAAAACATATAATTCACAAAAATATCTAAAAAACTCTATAATATTAGAGAGTAAGGGGAAAAGTATGAGGCAAGAATATCCAACAGAAGTAAAAAAATGGGAAGTGTTTGAGGTCGCACTAGAAGGACCAAGTGAAGAAGGAGAACCTTTTAAGGGAGTCTTTTCAAATAAGAATGAAAGTGTAGTTGTAGATGGGTTTTATGATGGGGAAGGAATGTATAAGATTCGCTTCATGCCATCATATGAAGGCAGATACACATTCATCTTAAAGGGAGGTTATTTAGAATCTAATCTATCTGGTGTTTTTTATGTAAAAGAAAATGAAGATAGTAAACATGGTTTAGTAAGAGTAAATGGTACTAAATTCATTTATGAAGATGGAACACCATTTAATTGTTTTGCGACAACTAGTAATATATGGCATCTTCAAGATATTGAAACAATTGAAGAGACTATTTCTTTTTTAGAAAGTAGTAAAGTCTTCAATAAAGTAAGATTTAATATTTTGCCTTATGATAACACTTATGTTTTCCCATATAATTTATCTTCTGAAAATAAGATCGAAAGCTTTAATCATAAATATTTCCAAAAGTTAGAAAAAGCAGTTAAAAGATTAGAGGAAATAGATGTCGAAGCTGATTTGGTATTCTTTACGCCTAGTGAATATATTTGGCTTGATTTAGGTTATAGCTTTGAAGAAGCTATAGAATTAGTAGCTTATACAGTGAATAGATTAAGTGCTTATCATAATGTATGGTGGTCTTTAGCTAATGATTATGATGCAATTCCTCTTAGTGGTAAAGATTGGATAGAATTAGCGAATGTTTTAGTTAATAATGATCCATATTCACATTTACGCTCAATTATGAATTCACATATTATCTATGACTATAAACACAATTGGCCAACACATTGTTCAATTAAACAAGTGGATTGTTACAAGGGCTGCGAGGAGACTGATGAATTAGTAGCTCGCTTTAATAAGCCAGTAGTTTATGAAGACTTTGGCTTTGAAGGTAATTTGGAATATGGTTGGGGTAATCTAACTAAAGAAGAAGCTCTAAGAAGAGTATGGGAAGTAACTTTAAGAGGAGGGTATCCTTCATATAGCGAAGCTAGAAATATTAATGAAAAAGAGTGGTGGTTACAAGGTGGCAAAATTAGTAGCTCCAATATTAATAGCATCGCACTACTAAAAGAATTAGTTAATGATAGCGAAGGCTTATCTTTCTATCCATATTCATGGGATGAATTATGTGCTATTTATACTAATGAAGAGGACGCGGAAGTTAGAAGCCAATATTTATACTATTACAGTTTCATGGCACCAGGAAAAAGAAGCTATTTTGTGGATGATGAAACAGATTATTTAGTAGAAGTAATAGATACAGTTAATGCCAATATATATAGACAAGGTATTCATCGTGGTGAATTCGAAATAGAATTACCAGAAAAACCATATGTGGCAGTCCGCTTATCTTTGCCTAATGACTATGATTATGAACATCCTTTTGATGAAGAAGAAAAGGAAGAAGTAATAGAGGAAGAAATAAAAGAAAATGAATTTGAAGGCGAAGTAATAGAAATAGAAGAAAGTGAAGAGGAGCCTACATTAATAATTGATGATGAAGATATCTTTGATGATACTTTTGAAGCAGAAGAAGATGAGACTTTATATACTAGAGAAGAAGAATTAAAAATATTTGAAGATGATGATATTGAAGATGAAATTGATGATGTGGTAGAAGAAGTTATCGAAGAGGAAGCTAAAGAAGAAGAGAATAATGATATTGAAGAAGAAGTAATTGAAGTTGAAGAAGATGCTTGGGAAGAGATGTTTGCGAATGATCCGACTGAAGTATTAGAAGTTCAAGAAGAAACTGAATTAGTTGAAGAAGATCTATTTGGAAGCGGCATACCTAAAAGAGAAGAAATAATAACAGAAGAGCAAACATTAGAATTACCTTTACCTATCATAAGTGAAGAAGATGAAGAAGAATTACCAGAAATAGTAACAGGAGCTATACCTGTAATAAAGGAAACAAAAAAAGATAATACTGAAGAATTAGAAGATTTAAGAAGAGAACCTATGATTGTGCCTAACGAAGAAGAGCCACATATTCCAAGTATTGAAGAAACATTAAATATTATGTTTATGAATAGAAATAAGAATGGGGGCATTTAAGATGGAAGAATTAGAATTTAAATTTGATACACAATTATTAATTGAAGGTGAAGGCTTAGATGAAGATGAAATCTATGATTATATCGTAGATAATTTCAAAGGAGATAGTTTATTGGTGGCAGGAGATGATGATTTAATTAAGATTCATTTCCATACTAATGAACCATGGCTAATTTTAGAATATGGTCAATCTATTGGAGATATATATGATGTCGTTGTAGAAAATATGCAAAGACAATCAGAAGGTTTAAAAGGCTAAATGAAAGCGAGGTCATCCTCGCTTTTTAATATCCATGAGCTTTAAAGAATTCATCAGCTATGGCAGGAAAGTTTTCAAGTGAGAATACTTGTTTGGAATATTTTTCTATTCCTAGATCTGCTAAATGAGAATGGAACCAGACGCCCATTGAAGTGGCAATAAAGATATCATCAACGAAAGTTAACATAGCTAATATAATGCCAGCTAACAAGTCCCCGCTACCAGCTTGTGCTAAAGCTTGATTACCTATTTCATTTATATAAACTTCACCACTTGGCGAAGCAACAATAGTATTACTGCCTTTTAATACAAGATATAAATTATGTTCTTTAGCGAAATTAGTTGCATATTCTAATCTTGCCCCATTAATAACATTCATATCTAAATTAACCATACCCGCAAATTCGGATATGTGAGGAGTGAGGATTAAAGGACATTTCACAAATTGTAGGATATAAGTATTTTGGTGTAATAATCTTAATGCTTCTGCATCTAAGACAACAGGAACATTACTATTTTGAAGAATGATATCCATACATTGTAATTTACGATCCATATGGACAGCGCCACTACCAAATAGAATAGCTTTACTATGAGGTATTAATCCGGAAATTACTTCTTCACTAGTATGGATGCCAAAAGGATGAAAGACGGTAGTGGTATGTTTATTAGCTACGATTGGATAGATGCTATCAGGTAAAGCAACATCTATATAAGAAGCGCCGACGCTTCTAGCCCCAGTTATATTAAGACTCAAAGCCCCAGCCATCCCAAAGCAGCCACCCGCAATCAAGGCTTTACCAAAGCTTCCTTTATAATCGCTTTCTTTCTTTTTAGGGAAATATTCAAAGAAGATATCTTCATTCATTTCTAAATAATTACTTTTAATATCATGAGGTAAATCTAAAGGTATTAATATTGTTTCTTTAAATAAATGATGTTCTTTTCTTAATTTATGTATTGGTTTATAAGCATCTAAGACATAAGTTATATCTGATCTAATAGTTGAAGGAGAATAAGCACTAGTATCTGCTTCCGCTCCGCTATTTATATCAATTGAATATATTTTAGCTTTAGAGCGATTTACTAAATCAAAGATAACTTGAATATCATGCTTAAGTGAGCCATGAAAAGAAAAACCATAAACAGCATCAATGATAATATCTGCTGCTTCAATTTCTTTTTCTATATTCTTATTATTGATTATTTTATCTTTATCTATCTTTTCTAAATTAATTTTAGCTTCTTCACTTTGTATTTCTTCTTCAACTAAACAAATTTTATAATTATAATCTTTTAATTTACGTGATAATACTAAGCCGTCTCCACCATTATTACCTTTACCAATTAAAAATAAAATATGATCATCTTTCTTAATCACTTTTTTTATTTCTTTGCATAATAAAGTACCAACTTTCTCCATTAATTCTAATGAAGATAAACCTGATGCACTTTCTAGTGCCTTCATTGTCTCGACATTAACTATCATTAAAACTTCTTTCTAAATTAAGTTTAGCAGTATTCATAAAATAATTGTACTAAAAAAGTATTGTGATATAATCTTGTTTATAAAAAAATGAGGTAGGAGGAATAGGAGATGCCAACAAAGAAGACAACAGCAAAAAAACCAGCTGCAAAAACATGTGCTAAGAAACCTGCAGCTAAGAAAACAGCTGCTGCTAAGCCAGCTGCTAAAAAGACTGTAGCAAAGAAAACTGCTACAAAAAAACCAGCAACAAAAGTTGTGAAGAAGACAGTTCAAGAGTATGAAGATATCATCCGTTGGAAGAAGGGTGAAGCTCATGCAATCAATCAATTATATATCGAAGTTAACGCTAAAGATTTACTAACAGAAGTTGAAGCTGGCGTTAGCAATTTAAATGCTGTATGCAAAGCTATCTTAAATTGTATGTTAGAAGGTGATGGCTTCATCGTTGAACCTTCAAACAAAACAAAAGTTAGTGAAACATTAACAGTACGTTATTATTGCGATAACTTAGCTGAATCTCGTAAGAAATATTTCGAATAAGATTAAGCAAATAAGAAATCAAGCATCAAGAATAATCTTGGTGCTTTTTTTTATGTAATATAATTATGAATATGAATAGATTAATAAAAAGTGGTATTACTTTAGCTAGTATATATGGATTATTCTCTTATTATAAATATCGAAAAGATTATCCACCTATAAAAGCTTTAATAAATAAACCATATGATATTGAAATAGAAAAGAATTATCTAAATATAAAAGATAGAAATATATATTATGAATATATTAAACCTAGAATAGATAATAATGATAAACCATTATTATTATGTGTTCATGGTTTTGATAGTTCTTCTAGATTCATGAAAAGATTATGTGCTCTAGCATTAGCTAAAAGTGGCTTTGAAGCATTAGTTTTTGATTTTTGTGGTGGTGGCCTTAATAGTAAGAGTGATCTTACTATGAAAGATATGACTATCTTAAGCGAAAAAGAAGAATTAAATATGATGATAGATTATGCTTTAAATATTAATAAAAGAATAATATTAATAGGTGAAAGCATGGGATCTTTATTATCAGCTATAGTAGCTAAAGAAAGAGAAGAAGATATAGAAGGTATTATTCTATATTATCCAGCTTTCTCTTTGCCTGATACTATAAGATCTTTATATCCTGATAAAGAGAATATAGAAGAAGATCCTAAATTATTTGGGATAAGTTTATCTAAAGAATTCTTTTTAGCTTTATATGATATGGATACATATGAATTATGTAAAGGATATAAGAAAAAAGTATTATTATTGCATGGGGATAATGATGAAATAGTTAATGTAGAATATGCCCGTAAAGCAAAAGATATATATCCTAATATTAAATATATAGAATTAGCTAATGAAATACATAATTTTAGAGCTAAAGGTAAAATATTAGCCCTAAAAGAAGTATATGATTTCCTACAATAATATTTATACTGACTATTTATAGAAAATAGTAGACAGAAGTAGATGGTAATAATGTTATAATATCTAATAACGACTTATTTTTTGTTGTGGATTTTTTGAGGGAGGCAAAGATTATGAGGCCAATAAGAAAAGAGATAAAAGATGCTTTTAGAAAAGTACTAATTGTAACATTTTCTCTAACATTAATCTTCAGTTTATTTAGTCAACGTATGAATGATGTTGAGGCTAAAGATATTGGGCAGAAGAATAGCGATGCTAAAGGACGTTGTGTAGCAGTTGCCGAAGGTAATGCGCCAACTAATTATACACAAATAATTGCTGGTTCCGCATATAGAGGAGGGCAAGCTGAATCTAAACTTCAAAATGGAACCGCTTTAGATAATGACCCTAATAATTTTGCCGTACCACTACCTTATGGCAATACTTTTGTTGATACATCGAAACTAAATTGGGAAACTCCGAGTGGTTTTATTATTGACATTAAGGATGATCGTTTTAAGTGGGTTGCAGCGAATGATTTAACAGATGCTCTTTATGATCCAAATAGTACTGATCCTGAAAATTTGAAACATAAATCTACAAATGATCCTATGGGTCTTGGCTACTCATTAAAAGACCCTACTTCAGGTATTTATTATGTTGGTGAACTCGAAAGCTTTCACAAAAATATAAATGAGGCTGCTTCTGATACAGGGACTACTAATACAATATCTCGTCCAGGAGATTATCTTTACCGTATTACATACTTAAATGCGGTGACGCTTCCAAATGGTACTAGAGGGCACCTTATCCTAACAACAACTGAGATAAATATTGAAACATCAGTAACTATAGATGAGGCTCATCCTCGAGTTCTTACAGATAAAAATGGAAATACATATCAATATGAAAAAGCTCTTGTTAGAGTACAACGCTATAATGAGTTTTCGAATGCTACTGATGCAGTAGATTCTGAAGACAACGAGATTAATCAAAGATTTTCTGTAGGTTTAACCGCAGAACAGGCTACTGCTAGAGTAAATGAAGCAAATCAATATGGCAATGTTGGTTTTGGGGATGATTGGAAAACTGCGAAAGATATCCGTAATGCTCTAGGTATACTTATTGATATGGATATACAAGTAGTAGATTCAGAGGGAAATGAAGTAGAAGGAATTATTTCATATGCTGCAAAAGATCTTGATTTTGAAAGTGTTCAAAATGTTTGGGGTCGTTCTATAACAGGAGAGCACAAATATGACTATAATGAAGGATTTACAATTGTAAGTGGTTCTCAATCTTATGTGCTTACACCTAATTATAATCACAGCAATGAAACAACATTAAGTCAAGGATGGGTGCCTCATGGTCCGTATGAAGGTGAATTAGATAGTCCTGTCAATGTGACAAAAAAAGGGAATGGAGCAAATGCAGATGGCGTGCATATCTCGTCAAACAGTTTTGTGAATATAAGGGATAAAAATGGCAAACTTGACGACGCAATCTTCAATAAGACGCAAATAGTAACAGCCCAAGGCGGCACGATTAATGTAGGTGGTGCTAATGCTCAAATAATAAATAAGAATCTTGCACAGAATGGCATGACTAGTGATGCCAAGAAGTTGATTTACGGCAAGATGAAAAGAGATGGGTACACAGGCGCCAGCAGTTGGAGCAATGTTAATGCACAAAATGCATGGGATTTCCTTGGCGATGCTTCTTGGAAAACATCACGTACGGATGATGATACTTTTGACAGTGGGTTTGCGGTACTTCTTAGCGCAAGAAAAAGTCATATCCAATGGTCTGGTTCTAGAATTATCGGAGCAAGCATAAACACAACTCTTTTTGATAGTTCTATTTATACATATGTTCAAGTAACAAGAGGTACTGGTGGAGGTATCTATCTTGAATCATATAATTTATCAGATAAAAATTGTGATCCAATAATGAATGAGGGAACAGTAACCACAGCTCGTAATACAGGGATTACTGTTACTGCTGTTCCAGAAAATGGATATCGTGTTAGTCGTATACTTATTGGTGATACTAATTATGCAAAAGATTCAAGTGTGACAGGACTTCAAAATTATACCGAATATATAATTGATGGTAATGATATCAAAGTAAATGGACAAGTTGTAGGAACATTTAATAATAGTACTGAAGTTATTGGCAATAAAGGCATGAAAACAGGTTCAGTCGAAGTTGATGGTTTTAACTATGATAGTGAAGGCGTTAAAGTTGAACCAGTAGGGATAATTATATTTGAGAGAAATACGGATGGAACAATAGATATTACATTACCAAACATTGATAACCCTATGCATGTACATGCAGATTTTGATGCTGATTATTATTTCTATAAAGTATGGAAAGATGGAGAGCCTACACAGCTTAATATGACAGCAGCTCCTGCAGGATTCTATCCTACAGAGGTGACAATTCCTGTCCCAACTGGTGAAATTGATGATCAAGGGGCAGTTATTACTGAAATGGTTACATTCCAAATTAGTGGCGGCGAGTATACCGCGACTAACGGAGTTTATGAGGGCACAGTTTTCACTTTGACTCCAAACAACACAATTGAGTATGTTGAAACAGATGCTCAAGGTATAGAAACTTTTTCTATTCGCCCAAATGTTAAATTAGCTGGTAACGAATTTGTTCATGAGGTATTAGTTCAAACTGGAACAGATTCTGAAGGTAACCCGACTTATGAAAAAATTATTGATAATCGATATCCACTTATTATAGAAGAGCGCGTTGCAGACTGGGGTGGTAAAGAGTCGAAGACTTTCACAGTTGATGATACAAATGAATATACTAAAGATGGCTATGTTACTGTTTTGGATAAAAATGATCCAGCTAACACATTATCTCCAGGTAATATTGTTTGGAAGATAAAATATCCTTCTGAAGGTGTGGAAGATCTTGGTTGGCCTGCATTACCTGTAGAAATTGTGCCAAATGATACAAACCATGAAGCAAGAAATCATAATGACCGAAATTATTGGTTCTTAACTGAAGAAGTGCCTGGTTGGTCAACAGAAAGTTATGATAATACAAATGCTGAGGTACCAGGAAAATATGACGCTTATTATGAAGGCTCTATTTGGGCTGAAGATGCTAAAAAAGATTTAACCGCTTCAAACGAACTTGTACATGGTAGCCACCAAAATCAATACGCATTCCTTTCTGTTTTCGAAAATGGTGGTGAGATTACAAACATTCCATCAATTGTTGTTCGTGGTGTTAAGGAATGGGAAGATGATTACAATAATGAACTTTCAACTCGTCAAGACATATGGCTCCATATAGATGCAACCTTAATAAGAACGGATGGAACAACTTCAGAGATTAAAGATATTTTACCTCCTCAGAAAGTTGCAGCTAATGCTACAGGAAATGGATTAATAAAATCTTGGGGAGAAAAGAAATCTTATGATACAGGCGATACTTATACTAGAGTCGTTGCCTCAGTAAAAAAAGTTCCTAGCAAAGCTAAACTTCAAAAAGATGGTTCTTATAAAAATGGTAAATACATATATTGGGTAAACGAGCTAAAAAGTGTAAATTCGAATGGGGATAAATATGAATATTCAATTCGTGAGACTTTAGATCGTTTAGGTAATGAACCTGTTGTTGCTGATAATTCAGATGCAGGACTCCTTGGATATACATCAGAGGATGTTGCTGATTGGGATGAGCTAAAGGCAGAGCGTGATGCTAATACAGTAGGACTATCGGGAAAAGATACATATCCAATAGATAATAGTGGAAATAGTGTTGTTCGTTATACAGGTACAGTAGAGAATACTTATGACCCAGTAGATTTCACTGTTACCAAGAAATGGTATGACAATAAGGAAGATAGTGAACATACAGCAGATGAAATCATCAATATGCTTACACTTTATGATACAAATGGTAAAGTTGATCTTACAAAGCTTGAAAAGTATGAATTTGAAGTAACAACAACATCTGGAACAGAGAAAGAAAAAGGTGGAACAGTTTCTGGTGATCCTACTACTGGAAAAGAGATAACAGTTACTTGGAAACATCTACCTAGATATGTAAGACAAAATGGCAATTTAGTCCCTGCAACTTACTATGTTGTAGAAGAAGATTTAGATGGCTACAAAACTACATATACAAATGTTGATGATTCCCTCACAACAAATGATGAGTCTTCAGTTACAGATAAAGCCTACAACAATGGTGTAATAACTAATACACAGCTTATTAAGGTTAATGTCGAAAAACTGTGGGATGATGCGGACAACCAAGACGGTAAGCGTGCGGATATCAAAGTAACTTTATACCAAAATGGTTTAGAGTATGTTCCAACAGTAACAGGTGAAAAAAATGCTGCAACATTAGCTGAAAGTGGTGCAACTAAGAGTAAGACAACTGTTGATGATGATACATGGACTTGGGAAGGTGTATGGACAGAGCTTCCATATGCAGATGAACATGGAACTAAATATAATTACACTGCTCAAGAAACAGAGAAACCTGAAGGTTATGAATCAGAACAATCTACTAAGCAGATAGTTCTTACAGAATGGAATACTGCTAAAGATACATTAACTTTCAAAGCAACCAATAAACATGATCCTGAAAAGATTAGTTTCACAGTAACTAAGGTTTGGGATGATGCAGATAATCAAGATGGTGTAAGACCTGAAAAAGGTGAAGTTACATATACAATCAAAGCACAACCTGAAGGAGGCTCAGCATCTGCTTTAACTCTTCCTAGTGGCGCTAAGATTATGCAAGGCGACACAGATGTAACAAGTAAATATAGTGCAGGTTCTATCACTATTAATACAGAAAATGGCGATACTCTAACATTTACTGATTTAGATAAGAATGCTAAAGCAGGTAAAGAGATTACTTATAAAGTAGAAGAAAACAACATTGCTGAATATACAACTGAGGTAACTGGCGATCAAACTAGTGGCTTTACAGTAACAAATACACATGAGCCAGAAACCGTTGATATTATTGTTAAGAAAGTTTGGGATGATAATGATAATCAAGACGGTAAACGTGCTTTAACAACTGTAAAACTATATAAATCTGTTGATGGTGGTAGTCCAACAGCAGCCCAAGAAAATGATAGATATATGCCATTAGATGGTGGAATCGCATATGAAACAACTGATACTGAAACCATCACATGGACTGGCGTACCGGTTTATGAAAAGGGTAAAGAGATAACATATAGTGTTGTTGAAGATATGACTGCAATTGACGGTTATACTGCAAGTTATTCTTCAACTGAAGTAAAAGCAACAGAAGCTACAGCAGGCAAAATAACAATCACTGTAACTAATACTCATACTCCTGAAAAGGTAACAGTACAAGCTACAAAAGTTTGGGATGATAATGATAATCAAGATGGCATAAGAGCTGATGTAGTATTAACACTATATGCTGATGGAACAGAAGTTTCAGGAAGCACGAAAACTATAGCTAAAGATTCTGATAATCTAACTGTTGAATGGGAGAATCTAGATAAATGGGTTAGCGCTGGCCCATATGCTGCTTCATTAATAGAATATACAGTAGAAGAAAAAGCTATTGATGGATATACTACAGATATTGAAGTAGCTAATCGTGATGCTGCTGATGATATTGTTAATATCACAGTAACTAATACTCATGAACCTGAGAAGAAAGATATTTCTGTAAAGAAAGTATGGGATGACGCTAATAACCAAGACGGTAATCGCCCAACAAGCGTTGTATTTGATTTAATGCAAGGTAATACTAAGGTTGATAGCACTGAATTAACTGAAAGTAATAATTGGAAATATACATTTACTGATTTAGATGTAAATAAAGATGGTAAAGAAATTACTTATACAGTTAAAGAGTCTATGGAAGACGCTATTAAGAAGTTAGGTTATGAAATTAGCGAAACTACAGGCACAGGAACTCAAAGTGATCCATTCACAATCACAAATAAACATGTACCTGAACAAGTAACTATTAAAGCTACTAAGGTTTGGGATGATCAAGATGATAAATATGGTATCCGTAAGGATATAACTCTAAATCTTTTAGCTGATGGTACTAAGGTTAAATCTGCAACTATCAGTAAAGATGCAACTGGAGATGATTTAACAGTTGAATGGACAGTTGATAAGAAGCGTAATGGTGGTACTGATATTGTATATACTGTTACAGAAGATGATGTACGTCCATATTCA
>CACZTC010000061.1 GCA_902784015.1 uncultured Erysipelotrichaceae bacterium
GCCGCTACATAGATTTCCGCTTGTTTTAATAATTCATCAACCGGTACATTTTCATTTGTGTTATGAATACGATAATCTCTTCCTAAAAAAGCACAGCCAAAGGCTATTGTATTATTAATACCTTTCGCATATGTACCTCCGCCCATTGTCATAGGCTGAGTTTCTGTGTCACCAGTTACTTCTTGATAAGCTGAAACTAATGATTTAACTAAAGGTGAATCAGGCGCGTAGAATAAAGGCTCTGCTGTATGATCTATTTCAATATAGCCATTTTCATCTTCAAGCTTACCTTCCATCATCTTTATTACTTTCTTTGAAGTTAAAGTTACTGGGAAGCGAATATCAACGCTACCGCTGATTATGCCATCCTTCATTTCAATAACACCATTGTTTAATGTTAAGGCTCCATATTCATCTTCACATTTAGCTCCTATACCGCTACCATCAGTAGCTAAGCCAAAATGTGTATGATAAAATTCCACAAATTTATCTTGGAAGCCTGCTTGACGTAATGTTTCTAATAAATATGATATAGCATTCATTCCTAATTCTGGTAAAC
The DNA here is from genome assembly GCA_902784015.1 of uncultured Erysipelotrichaceae bacterium. Lineage (GTDB taxonomy): Bacteria > Bacillota_I > Bacilli_A > Erysipelotrichales > Erysipelotrichaceae > Bulleidia. The sequence continues at coordinate 560 of CACZTC010000061.1, forward strand.
TCGCATGAGCTGCTATACCTTGTAAAGTAATTCTTATCAAGTCACCATCTTCAACTATTTCATATTTATAATCATTATTTTTAAAGTCATCTTCTAATTTCTTACGTGAAAAATCACCCTTATTGACGACGATTGTGCATGATGGACATACCACATTCTTAGCAGTTCCACCTTGAATATCAACTATTTTAGTTTCTTTAGAATGATAAGTTAAACCCATCATACCTTTTTCACCAAAAACACCAGGGAACTCGCCATCAGGCGTAAAGCCATAATCAACATGGCCTTCTTTTTCAACATAATATTCTAAACATTTAGAACCAGATTCTTCATTAGTTCCCATGATTAATCTAATTCTTTTCTTTAATGGTATATTGAGATCTCTTAATACTTTCATAGCTATCATACTAGCTACTACTGCTCCTTTATCATCGGCTACGCCTCTACCATAAAGTAAGCCATCTTTTAAAGTCATCTCAAAAGGATCACTATCCCAACCATCATCTTTATTAGCAGGAACTATATCCAAATGTCCAATAACACCTATTAATTCCTCGCCTTCTCCCATTTCAGCATAACCAATATAGTTATCTAAATTAACCGTTTTAAAACCATCTTCATTTAGTTGTTGTAAAGCTTTTTCTAAAGCTAATTTAGGACCTTCACCAAATGGAGCTTCTTTAGTACTTTGACCTTCTTCACTATTTATCGCTACTAATTCACTTAGTTTATTTAATAAATCTTCGCGATATCCTTCAACCATAGATTTAATATCCATGTATAGCCTCCTTAAAATCTCATTTATTATACTAAATATCTAAAATCAAACCAACCGGACAATGATCCGAGCCTAATATATCATCATATATTAAAGCATCTTTCACTTTATCTTTAATACTTTCAGAAACAATAAAATAATCAATTCTCCATCCTATACCTTTTTCTCTAGCACGGAATCTATAACTCCACCATGAATATTTAATTTCTTCAGGATATAAATAACGGAAAGTATCTATAAATCCGGCTTTTAATAATTTAGTCATTTTTTCTCTTTCTTCATCTGTAAAGCCAGGATTGCGATGATTACTAGATGGATTTTTTAAATCTATCTCTTCATGAGCTACATTTAAGTCACCAGTATATATTACTGGTTTTTTCTTATTAAGTTTAACTAAATGCTTACGAAGTAAATCTTCCCATTCACATCTAAAATCTAAACGCAATAAACCATCTTTTGAATTAGGTACATAAGCACATACGAAATAAAACTTATCAAATTCTAATGTTATGACTCTACCTTCATTACAAGTATCGCCTTCAATATCATAAGTCACATTAATAGGCTCTTCTTTTGTATAAACTAAAGTGCCTGAATAACCTTTCTTTTCAGCGCTATGCATATACATATGATAGCCATCAAAATGCATATCTTCTTCCAATTGATGCTCCTGCATTTTAGTTTCTTGAATCGCAAAAATATCTGCATCAACTTCATTAAAGAAGTCCGCAAAACCTTTTTTCATACAAGCTCTTAAGCCATTTACATTCCAAGATATATATTTCATCTTTTTATCTCCCTTGTTGCCTTCTTAAGCCATGCTTTACCTTTTTCGCATAGATATGGAGATATAGTTTTATAAACTTTCTTATGATAAGCATTGATATCTTGAATATCTATATCATCTAAATACTTCACATCAATCGCATCTAATTCATATGGGCAATAAGTAATATCTTCAAATTTTAAGAATTGACCATATTCATTCTTCTCATCTTCTACAACTACTAATTCATTTTCAATTCTTATACCTAATTTATCACTCATATATACGCCAGGCTCATTAGTTACAACCATACCTTTTCTTAAACTAACTGCTGGTCTACTTATTGTAGGTAAGCCCCATCTTATTGAATGAGGTCCTTCATGTACGCCTAAGACATGCCCAACGCCATGCCCCGTACCGCACTGATAATCTATATTAATATTCCATAAAGGTCCTCTAGCTAAAATATCTAAATTATTACCTGAAGTACCTTCTAGGAATTTAGCTCTAGCTAAAGCTAAATGACCTTTTAAGACTAATGTATATAATTTCTTTTCTTCATTAGTTAATTTACCTAAGGCAATAGTTCTAGTTATATCAGTAGTACCATCTTTATAAGTGCCGCCTGAATCAACTAATAAGAAACCTTTCTTATTAATCTTAGCGTGACTTTTTTCTGTAGCAGAATAATGCATCATTGCGGCATTACCACCATAAGCGCATATTGTTGGGAAAGAAGGATGAATATAATTTTCATTCTTCTCTCTTAATTCATATAGATGATTTTGAACGCTAACTTCATCCATATCAATTACACCAATATTCTCTTTTATCCACTTGATGAATTTAACCATAGTTACACCATCTTTTATATGCGCATTTTTGATGTTCTTTATTTCAATATCATTCTTCATCGCTCTAAATAAAGCTATTGGTGAAGCTTGATTAATAATCTTATTATCTTTAGCTATCGCATTATATAAATTAGTATTTAAAGTATTTAATGATATCCAAATCTTCTTCTTATGATATTTCTTAATATCTTTTTCTAATTCATCATATTCTTTAACAATTACTTTATTATCTTTAAAATATTTATTTACTTCTTTATTTACTTTTCTTTTATCAACATAATAAATAACTTGATTCTTAGTTATTAAACTAAAAGCATAACTAAGTGGTGTACAAGCAACATCTAAACCTCTAATATTTAATAACCAACATGGATCTTCTAAAGCTGTCAAAATTAAAACATCAGCTTTCTTCTTTTCCATTTCTTTTCTTACTCTTTTAACTCTTTCAGCTATACTTTCGCCTGTATATTTTTTATCTAAGATAAATAATTCTTCTAAAGGCATAGCTGGTCTATCACTAACCCAAATTTCATTAACCAAATCTAAATTAGTTTTAAGCTTCGCTTTTTTCTCTTTTAATACTTTTTCTAAATATATCGTAGTAGTTGCAGAAACAACCCTACCATCATAGCCTACTACACCACCTTTAGGGATATTATCAATAATATATTCCATCGCTGTAGGCACACCTGCTTGAGCCATCTTCATTAATTTAATACCACTACCTTTTAATTCTTTATTAGCTTGGATGAAATATCTGCCATCTGTCCATAAACCCGCAAATTTTTGGGTTACTACAACACAACCTGATTCCCCTTTAAAGCCAGATATAAAAGATTTACTTTTATAATAGTCAGCTGTAAATTCTTCAGATAGATGATCATCTTCGTTAGGGATGTAATAAACATCTATTTTATTCTCTTTCATTAGTTTTCTTAATGTCGCTATTTTACTTTTTGTATCCATATAAAAAACCTCTTTTATTTATTATATACGATAAGTTCATTATGACTTATTTAATGCCTCTATAAAAACAGGTATCTTTTTTAGATACCTGTCTTACTATATATTTATCATTTATGTTTTATGATTATATATGATATTACTTACTAAAACATAAAAAAGCTTCAAGATTTTAACCTCGAAGCTTTTGTCTATTATTAGTTTTTTAACTATTAATGAAAGATATATTTCACTTTATGCAGTTTCCTGCATTTTTTATAAATATTCAATTGTCAGAATACTGTGTCCATCGGTCTGTCCTCATGCAGACTTTCACTTTCTTTTTTTTATTTATTTGTCACTTTTGTGACTCTACGTCCCCTCCAAATACTCTGCAATCTTTGAAGAAGACGGCTATTTATATTCTAGTAATACCTCTTTCATAATATTGTACCTACCTTTCTTTTTTGGTACTTCTATTTACACCTTTAATATAGCCAATTAAAACTATAAAATCTAGTCTATAAATAGTCTGTTTATTGTTGTATAATAATTTTGTTGGGCAATTAGTGCTCATTTTTATTTAGTGGAGTAATTATGTATTTTAATGAAATAATATATCAAATATATCCTTTAGGTTTCTGTAATGCTTTAAATAATGATGATAATACCGATCATAAATTATTAAAAGTTTTAAAGTGGTTACCTCATTTAAAGAGATTAGGTATTACAACTATCCTTTTTAATCCTTTATTTGAAAGTGAATATCATGGTTATGATACTATCAATTATCTTGAATTAGATAAAAGATTAGGTAATATAAAAGACTTAGATAAAGTAATTACAACAATTCATAAAGAAGGCTTCAAAATAGTATTTGATGGTGTTTTTAATCATGTTGGTAGATCATTTCCATATTTCCAAGATGTCTTAAATAAAAAAGAAAATAGTGAATATAATGATTTCTTTTATATTAACTATGAAGACAATAATAATGAAGATGGTTTTAGTTATGCAGATTGGGAAGGCCATCATGAATTAGTAAAATTAAATTTGGAGAATTATCGTGTTAAAGATTATTTATTTAGTATAGTGGATGAATGGATTAGAAAATATCATATTGATGGCTTAAGACTTGATGTTGCTTATACGATGAATAGAGATTTCATGAAAGACTTAGTTAATCATATTAAGTCATATAAAGAAGATTTTTTCTTTTTAGGCGAAATGGTTAATGGCGATTATAATGTCTTACTTAATGAAGCTAATTTAGATTCCGTAACTAATTATGAATGTCGTAAAGGCTTATATTCTTCTTTTAATTCTCATAATCTATTTGAGATAGCTTATTCATTGAATCGCCAATTTGGAAATGATCCTTGGACTTTATATAAAGGTAGAAAATTATTATCTTTTTTAGATAATCATGATGTAGATAGAATCGCTAGTATATTAGAAGATGAAAGAGATTTACCTCTAATTTATTCTTTATTATTTGCGATGCCTGGTATACCTTGTATATATTATGGCAGTGAGTGGAAAGCTAAAGGCACAAGAAATAATCATAGTGATATTGAATTAAGACCTAGCTATGATAAAGCTATATGGAATGATTTAAGCGAAGAAATAGCTTATTTATCTCAATTAAGAAAAGAATATCCAGTATTCTATGAAGGAGATTATACACAGTTATATATCCAAAATGAACAATTCGCTTTCAAAAGAGAGAATGATCAAGAAATCATATTATATTTATTAAATATAGCTAATGATGATAAAGTAATCGACATAGATATTAATAATTATATTGATTTAAGTAATAATGAAATACTTAAAGATAATTATATAAATCTTAAAGCTAAGACTTATAAGTTATTATATTTAAGGAAATAAATATGACGATAAGAAAAGAAGGCTTAATTAATGATCTAACTATTGGTAGTGTACCTAAAACATTATTAACTTTTGCGTTTCCTTTATTCTTATCAGGTCTACTTCAAACTGTCTACAACATGGTTGATATGGTAGTTGTCGGTAATGTTGTAGGGCCTGAAGGTCTAGCTGCAGTATCAATTGGTGGCGACTTTCTTATGATTTTAACCTTTATTGCGATAGGTTTTTCTAATGCGGGACAAATATTAATATCGCGCTTTGTAGGTGAAGATAGAAAAGATAAAGTTAGGGAAATGATAGGAACATTATTTACTCTTTTCATTCTCATCGCTATCTTCATGACTATCTTTAGCTTCTTATTACATAAAAATATCTTAAATTGGCTACATACACCTAATGAATCTTATAAGATGGCTAGCGAATATGTAGTCACATGTATCTTTGGTTTAATCTTCATCTATGGTTATAATCTAGTCTCAGCTATTTTAAGAGGAATGGGTGATTCAAAACATCCTTTTATCTTTATCGCTATTGCTTCAATAATTAATATTATTTTAGATTTATTATTTGTAGCCAAAATGGGTTTAGGACCCTTCGGGGCAGCTTTAGGTACAGTTATAGGCCAAGCAAGTAGCTTTATTTTTGCGATCTCTTTACTTTATAAAAATAAAGAAGATTTTCATTTTGATTTTAAAAAAGATAGTTTCCATCTTTATAAAGATGTCTTCCCTTCTTTATTATCCTTAGGCATTCCCATGGTTATTCAAAGTGCAGCTGTTACTTTTTCTATGTTATTTGTGAATTCATTTGTGAATACATATGGTGTTACTGCTGTAGCAGTAACGGGTATATCTAGAAAATTAGAAAGTATTATCAATATTATTTCGCAATCTATATCTTCAGCTGGAGGCGCGATGATATCGCAAGCACTAGGTGCTAATAAATTAGAAAGAGTACCTAAAGTTGTATATACAGCCTTATTAGTTGTATTTGTGCCTGCCTTTATGATGGCAATGCTCACTTTATTTAAGCCAGAATGGCTATTTGGTTTATTTACTCAAGATAAAGATGTTTTATTATTAGCTTTAACTTATGTCCCTGTTGCGATGGTTCAATATACTGGAGCTACATTAAGACCTGCAAGCTTTGCGTTAATTAATGGCTCAGGCAATTCTAGATTGAATTTATCTGTGGCTTTATTAGATGGTATCGTAGCTCGCATTGGCTTTGCGTTATTGTTTGGAATATACTTAGGCTTTGGAATTATGGGCTTTTGGTATGGGAATGCTTTAGCTGGGATAGTACCTTTCTTTATTGGCTTTAGTTATTTATTAAGTGGTAAATGGAAAAAAAGAGCTTCAGCTACTCTTCGATAAGTCTCAACATATCTTTAGCTAAAGCTATATCTTTTTTTATTAATTCATTTGTGAAAGGTTGAAATAGTTGAATGGAGGCACAGTGTAAAGCTGGTCGTTTTATTCTATTTAAATTGCCTCCATATAAATTATCCCCAACTAAAGGATAACCTAAAGCACTAAAACCAGCTCTAATTTGATGAGATTTACCAGTTTTAATTTCCACAAATAATAAACTATAAATATCTGTTTCTAAGATGACACGATATTTTGTTTCGCAAGCATCATCATTAAAATCTACTTCTTTTTTAATAGAACCTTCTACTTTTTTAATACCATATTTTAAAGTATCAGCTTTCTTTAATAATCTACCTTCGATAATAGCTAAATATTGTTTATTAAATCTCTTCTCAGATCTAGCTTTAGATAATCTAGCAGCGCTAGGCTGACTTTTAGCATATACTATCAAACCTGATACATCTTTATCTAATCTACCTATTACTCTTACTTTATCTAAACCACATTTTTTACATACTAAAGAGCCTAAATCATCTTCCAGATGACCATGACTTTTATGACATACTATACCACTAGGCTTATTGATAATAATTAAATCTTCATCTTCATATAGAATATCTAATTCAATATCTTCTTTATCATCTACTACTGTCTCAGAAAATCTTATTTCAAGCTCATCCCCTTCTTTGACTATTTCATTAATAAAAGCTTTTTTATTATTTAGAAGAATACCATCTTCTATAAATTTCAATCTTGATATTTCCTTTTTAGACAAATGAAAAATATCTTTTAATATTACTTTGACTAACTTATTATTGTCTTCTTTTTTTATTTCTTTACGTAATATCTTTCTCATTCTTCTACTCTACTACGTAAATAACTATCGATAAAACCATCCAAATCTCCATCCATTACAGCTTGCGTATTACCAGTTTCATATCCGGTTCTAAGATCTTTTACCATCGAATATGGATGGAAGACATAAGAGCGAATTTGGGAGCCCCATTCATTAGCTTTAACTTCACCTCTAACCTCTGCTGCCCTTTCTTCATTCTCTTTTATTTTTATTTGTAGTAATTTTGATTTAAGCATATTTAAACATGCTTCACGATTTTGTAGTTGGGAGCGCTGAGTTTGACAAAATACGACAATACCCGTAGGTTTATGCGTCATTCTTACGGCTGAATCAGTTTTATTAATATGTTGACCACCCGCTCCGCTTGACCTCATCGTAACAGTTTCAATTTCATTTTCATCAATTTCAATTTCAATATCATCATCGAATTCAGGCATTATTTCAACAGAGGCAAAGCTTGTATGTCTTCTCGCATTTGCATCAAATGGAGATATTCTTACTAAACGATGAATTCCATTTTCTGCTTTTAAATATCCATAGGCCATATCACCTTCTATTAATACTGAACAAGATTTCATGCCTGCTTCTTCACCATCTTGATAATCTAATAATGTTATCTTATAACCTTTCTTTTCAGCATAGCGCATATACATACGATATAACATCATAGCCCAATCCATCGCCTCAGTTCCGCCAGCTCCAGGATGGATTTCTAATATCGCATTATGATTATCATATTCGCCAGAAAGTAAAACTTGAATCTCAAATTGTTCAAATCTTTTCATAACATCATGATATTCATCTTGAATAATCATATTTAAATCATTATCAAAAGTATCTGTTAATTCATTAATTCCAACAGCCAATTCTTCTAATTCATTATGCAATGTTGTATGTGTATCAACTATTCTTTTTAATTGATTATTTTCTTTGATAACTTTCTGAGCTCTTTTCTGGTCATTCCAAAAATCTGCTTCATTCATTATCTCTTCATTTTTCTTTATTATTTCTTTTTTATTATTCAAGTCAAAGAGAGTGGCCAAGCGACTCCAATTTGCGCTGGCTATTTATCACATTTTGACGCATATCATATAATTCCATATTTAGTTAGCCTCCTGCGACACCACTTTAATACGCATACAATAGTTGACTATTTCTTGCGATATTGTATGCATCATATCTTCAAATAATTCAAAGCCTTCTTCAACATAAGCTTGTAGAGGATTATGTTGAGCATATCCTCTTAAGCCAATACCTGATCTAAGTTTATCCATCGTATCAATATGATTTGACCAAGCTCGATCAATCGTTCTTAAAGATATTTGTTTTTCAATCGATAATACTTTTGGACGAACTGGTTCAATTCTATTTTCATAATCTTCCCAGACTTTCGCAAAGCATATATCACTAACTTCTTCTCTAGATTTATTCATAATATCTTCTTTTTTAAATAAATCTTTAAAGCCAATATCATCTAAACCACTTAATAAGCCATCTACATCTACATCCTGATTCTTGCTTTCAAAATCTATATGTGCTCCTACCATATCAGAAACAACACGCTTAAACATATCATGGATCATATCATGAACATCATCATGTTCAAGAATATAATCTCTTTGCGCATACATTGTTTCTCTTTGTTGGCGCATGACATCATCATATTGTAATAATTGTTTACGAGCATCATAGTTAACGCCTTCAACTCGCTTTTGAGCATTAGAAATAGATCTAGTTATAGTCTTTGATTCAACTGCTGTATCACCTAATGAAGCAAATAATCCTTCCATTCTTTCCGAACCAAAGCGCACCATTAAATCATCTTGCACAGAAACAAAGAAACGAGACATACCAGGGTCACCCTGTCTTCCAGAACGACCTCTTAACTGATTATCAATACGTCTACTTTCATGTCTTTCTGAACCTAAGACACATAAGCCACCTAATTCTCTAACGCCTTCACCTAGCTTGATATCGGTACCACGACCAGCCATGTTAGTAGCGATAGTAACAGCACCTCTTTTACCCGCATTAGCGATAATATCAGCTTCACGAGCATGATTTTTCGCATTCAATACATTATGTGGTATTTTTCTTTCTTTTAAATATTTAGATATTAATTCAGAAGTTTCAACCGCTATCGTACCAACTAATACAGGTTGACCACTTTCATGTCTTTCTTTAACTTCATCTACTAAAGCTGAATATTTAGCTTTCTTAGAACCATATACTGCATCTGGATAATCTTTTCTTTCAACTGGTACATTCGTTGGTATTTCAACAACATACATATTATAGATATCCAAGAATTCTTCTTCTTCCGTTTTAGCAGTACCTGTCATACCAGCTAGCTTATTATATAATCTAAAGAAATTCTGATATGTAATTGTCGCCATCGTAGTTGTTTCTTGTTTAATTGATATACCTTCTTTAGCTTCAACAGCTTGATGTAAGCCATCAGACCACTGTCTACCTTTCATTAATCGACCAGTATTAGCATCTACAATAACTATTTCATCATCTTCTTCATCAACTACATATTCAACATCTTTCATCATAATATAATTGGCTTTTAAAGCTTGATTAATATGATGTAATAATTGGGTATGATCTAAATCAAATAGATTTTCTACTCTAAATACTCTTTCTGCTTTAGCTACACCAGCCTCAGTTAATTGAACAGATCTACTCTTAACATCAACTTCATAATCTTCATCTTCTTTTAATTTCTTCACAAAGCGATCAGCTTGTAGATAATGATTAGCTGTTTGTTTCATACCACCTGAAATAATAAGTGGTGTTCTAGATTCGTCTATTAGAATTGAGTCTACCTCATCGACTAAGGCGAAATTTAAACCACGTAAAACACGATCATTTAGATTTGTAACCATATTATCTCTTAGATAATCAAATCCTAATTCTGAATTAGTCGTATAAGTAATATCACAATTATAAGCAGCTCTTTTTTGGGCTTTTGATAATTCTCTTAAATTTAAACCTACTGTTAAGCCTAAAAATCTATGAATTTGACCCATCCAATTAGAGTCACGTTCTGATAAATATTCATTAACTGTAACAACATGAACACCTTTACCTTCTAAAGCATTCAAATATACTGCCATGACACTGGTTAAGGTTTTACCTTCACCAGTTTTCATTTCGGCGACGTCACCATTATGTAAAAC
>CACZTC010000062.1 GCA_902784015.1 uncultured Erysipelotrichaceae bacterium
AATAAAAAAGCGCCGACTTAGCTCAGTTGGTAGAGCAAAGCACTCGTAACGCTTAGGTCGTAGGTTCGATCCCTATAGTCGGCATAAAGGGTCTATATGTATCTTACATATAAACCCTTTTTTTAGTTTGCGGTGGCCTCTAATAACTTTTGATTAATTCTTGACTGCACTTCAATATAATAAAGTTGATCAGCTTCACTTAAAGAATTTTCATCAATCTCTTCTAATTTTTCCATCGTTTCTGCATATTGCATCATAAACTGAAGATATTTTGTTGAAGCAATTAAAGTTGGATCTTTTTCAACGCTTTCCATTAATTCTATATATTCATCAAAAAACTTTTCATAGCTATCCATCTGTTCTTTAAAAGATGGTGTAACACCATTAGTTATAACTTCTTCTTTTTCTTCTACTTCTTCTTCAACTTTCTCCTCTTCAATTGGCTCATCTTCGTTTGTTTCTTCTGCAGTCTCTTCTTCAACATCTTCTTCTTTAGTCTCAGCAACTTTCTCATTAACAATTACATTCCATGGAATAAAAATATATTTATCTACTTCATCATTTTTATTAACCAATTCATATCTTAATTCAACATCAATTAATAACTGTTTAAAATCTTTTAATTCTTTATAATCATAATCATCATAACCAAAAGTGAAACTAATTTGTTGTTCACCTTCTTTCATATTCAATAATGAATCAACATTTCTAGTATTTCTCATACCTTCTGCATCATAATTATCATGGCCATAGAGATATATATTATTTAAATGTAATGTTGAATCAGCAATATAATAATCTTTTATATTCTCTCCATTTCCATTAAACATTTCTTCAAGCTCTTTTAGTGGGCTCTTTATACAATTCAAATATAAATTTACAGTAGCTTCTTTTCTTGATTTATCTAAGACAATCGTAGCTTCTTTAATACTCTCAAAATTGTCATTTAGCCATTCATCAAAATAAACTTCTGAGGCTGGTATTCTTATTTTACTTGGACCAAAATCTATTGATTTATATATAGTGCTACATATTATAAGAATTACTAAAGATAATATTATTTTTCTTTTATTAGACCACTCTTTTTTCTTCCAGATAATTATTAGTAACATAATTGGAAGAAATATTACCCATAATAATATCTTTAACCATATTGGCATATTATTTTTAGCCTTCTTTGAATCATCAGATAATATTTCTTTTCTAGCTTTTAGTCTACCTTTCTCAAATTCATATCCGGTATTTTCAGGATTATGTATTGATAATACACTAGGATCATCAATATGCATTTTTGTTTGGCAATAAGGACAGATAGTTTCTTTACTATTTGCGTCTATTTCCAATTCACCACCACAATTAGTACATTGCATTTTTATTAATTTCATTATTAGTCCTCCATCATCTGTAATAAATCTTCTATTTCCATATCATTTATTGTGTTTATTCTGTTATAAATTTTTTCTATTAGATTCATACTTTTTTCAATTTTCATCAGATTATTTTGATTATTCTTTTTAACTCTTTCTATGATTTCTTCTTGTTTATTATTCTCTTCTAAGAATGTTTTAATCTCTTCAATCCTAAAGCCTGCTTCTTTGAGAATACGAATTATGCATAATCTTTTTATTGCTTTAGCGTTATATAGTTTTTGTCTTTGAGGTCCTTTTCTATAGCTGGGCTTTAATAAACCAATTTTGTCATAATAGAATAATGTCTTACGAGTTACACCTGTTAATTCACATACTTCCTTTACTGATTTCATTACTGTTTCATTTTTCAATTCAACTGTAATACTGTTCCTTGCAGAACAGTCAATACTATAATCTTTATGTTTCATTTATCTTTCCTCCTACTTTGAGGAAAGAATTTATCGCGAAAAAAAAGAGATGATTTCTCATCTCTTAAAAGAGTATTTATATTTAGTGATTATAGATCATCTTCAATTGCACCAGCTTTCGCATAAGCTGTTGATCTAGCTTCAAAGAAGTCTGTTTTAATCATATTTGCATCAGCATATTGTGATACCCAACCCATAGATTCAGGTTCTTCTTCATGACCTTCATAAATAGGATCTAAATGAATTTGGCGACATCTTAGGTTTCCTAAATATTGAATATAATCAGTTATCATTTGTTTAGTTAAACCTTGCACATTATCCCCAATCACATATTGTCCCCAAGCTATCTCTTGCTCTGCTCCTTCTTTAATCATTTCTCGATATATCGCATTTAATTCAGGCGTAAATAACTGTGGTTCTTCTTTTTGAAGTTCTAATAGAATATTTCTAAATAACCATAAATGTGTATTCTCATCCCTATTAATATAGCGAATCTCTTGAGCTGAACCTGGCATTAAATTATTTCTGGCTAAATTATAGAAAAACATAAAGCCAGAATAGAAATATACACCTTCTAAAATATAATTAGCTACACAAGTTTTAGCTAATGCATAAGGATCTGTACATTCCACAAATTCATTATATAAACCACCAATAAATTCATTTCTTTTTAATAAATGTTTATCATCTTTCCACTGAAATAAGATTTCATCCCTTTCATGAGGTTGGCATATTGTATCTAACATATAACTATAACTTTGTGAATGCACTGCCTCTTGGAAAGTTTGAATATTTAAACATAGATTAACTTCATTAGCAGTAATATAGGCACTAACATTAGGCAAGTTAGCTGTTTGAACTGAATCAAGGAAAATTAAGAAAGATAAAATCTTATCATAAGCTCTTCTTTCTGGCGCTGGTAGATTTGGATAATCTTTTACATCTTGGCCTAAATTAATTTCTTCAGGCACCCAGAAATTATTCATAGCTTGACGATACCAATCTTTAACCCATGGATATTTCATGTTGTTGAAATCATTAAGGTTAGTGGTATTACCATTAATCATTTTTCTTTTGCCAACTTCTACATCCCCATTAGGATTAAACATTGGTCTTCTAATCAATAAGTCTTTTTTCATTTTTTATCTCCTTATGCTGAACAAGCTTCACATTCTTCGACTTCTAAACTCTTTGAGCGAACATAATATAGTGTCTTCACTCCACACTCCCAAGCCAAAATATATAAGTTTAATATTTTTCTAAATGTATAATCATTAGTTATATATAAATTCATAGACATCGCTTGGTCTACGTGGCGTTGTCTAATACCACCTGCTTTAATAGACCAAGATTGGTCTATATAATGTGCATTCTTATATAAGAAATATGTCTTTGGTGATAATTCTGGAGCGAGACGCGGAATTAAGCCATCTTTCTTTTCTTCTAAGAAATATCTATTCATAATTGGATCTAGACCTGCGGTAGTGCCAGATATGATAGAAGTACTAGATGTTGGTGCAATCGCAATTAAGTAACCATTGCGCATGCCATATTGATGGACTTTCTTAGCTAAATCTTTCCACTTCTTTGAATCATAATTTCTTTTTTCAAAATATGCACCAGTATCCCAATCAGAACCTTTGAATAAAGAATAAGCTCCTTTTTCTTTAGCTAATTCCATCGAAGCCTCAATGGTATAGTAATTTATTTTTTCAAATACTTTATCTACAAATTCTAAATGCTTATCAGATTCCCAAGGTATAGCATGCTTAGCTAACATATGATGATATCCACTTACACCTAAACCAATCGGGCGATATTTCGCATTATTGATCTCAGCATAAGGGACTGGAAATAGATTTATATCAATAACATTATCTAACGCTCTAACAACTACATGAATCGTTTCTTGCATCTCTACATCATTATCAACATTCAATCTTCCTAAAGTTAAAGAAGCTAAATTGCATACCACAAAATCTCCTGGTTTA
>CACZTC010000063.1 GCA_902784015.1 uncultured Erysipelotrichaceae bacterium
CAAAGGTAACAATTTGGCACACTTACACAGAAGGCCAATTAGAGTATCTAGAAAATGCGATTAGTAAATTCAATGAATCACAAGATAAATATGAAGTAGTCGCAGAATCTCAACCATATGATGGATTTACAGATAAGGTTTACCAAGCAGTTATGGCTGGTAATGGCCCTGATATGATTATTCACTACGCTTCTGAAGCTGCTAAATATGTAGCTGATGATAAAGTTGTAGATTTATCTAAAGTATTAAGTGCAGATACAATCGCTCTTATGGGAGAAGGTACAAAAGCAGAAGCTACATCATTCGCGGATGGAAAATTGCATATTCTTCCAATCGTAAGTAGCGGACCAGTTCTTTTCTACAATAAAGCTATCTATGATGAATTAGGCTTAAGTGCTCCAACAACATGGGCAGAACTACAAGCTAACTGTGAAAAGATTAAAGAAAAATATCCAGACAAATTCGGATTCGCATTTGACTCTGAAACTGATGGTGCTCAAACATTAATCATGCAAACAGGCAACAAGATGTTTGATAATGATGGCATTTACTTCAATACTCCAGAAGTAGCTGAACAAATGAAATATTATCAAGACAACATCCAAGCTGGTTTATTCACAAACTCTAAAGTAGGTAACTATTTCTCTGAAGACTTCAATACAGAATCTATCGTTTCTTACATTGGTTCTGCAGCTGGTGCTCCATATCTACAAATCGAATATGGTATTGCAGCTGTTCCTCAAGGCGGAAAAGTTGAATGGGTACCTGCATGGAACCGTGGTATGATCGTATTCAACTATGGAGATGACAACCGTGCTAAAGCAAGTGGTGCTTTCATTGATTTCTTCGCTGAACCAGAAATGAATGCTGGTTGGTGTGTAGCTTGTAACTATCCTGCAACATTCAAGAAGACAATGGAAACAGATACATATAAAGAATTCGTTGCTCAAAACGAAAGCTTCCAATATCTAAATGCAGAACACGCTGGTGCTTTCCCAGCTGTTACAGCTCAAGCTTATGCTCGTACAGCTCTTCAAACATTAATGTCTCAAGTAGCTGGTGGCGCTGATGTAAATCAAGCTTTAGCTGATGCAGTTGCTTATATTGAAGAAGAATTAGCAGCTGAATAATTAAAGTTAAAATATGCTTTAAGTCCCCTTTATATAAAGGGGATTTTTTTATATAATTTTCACTAGGAGACACAGAATTTATGAAAGTTACAATCGAACATTTAACTAAGCGCTTTCCACCAAGAAATAGCTCTGGTGAACCTTTTACTGCAGTAAGTGATTTTACTATGACTTTTGAAGATGGAAAGTTAGTGGCTTTACTGGGACCTTCAGGGTGCGGTAAGTCTACTATGTTGAACATGTTATCAGGCATTCTACCTGTAACAGAAGGAAAGATTTATTTTGATGAGGATGATGTTACTGACATGCCTCCTCAAGATAGAGGTGTAGGTTTAGTTTTCCAAAACTATGCTTTATATCCTCATATGTCTGTTTTAGAAAATATTGCTTTCCCTTTAGAAATTAAAAAAGTTAATAAAGCTGAGCGTGAAGAAAAAGCTAAAAAAATGGCTGAATTAGTTCATGTTGATCAATTATTAGAAAGAAAACCAAAAGAATTATCTGGTGGTCAACAACAACGTGTCGCGATAGCTCGTGCTTTAATAAAAGAGCCTAGATTATTATTACTAGATGAGCCTTTATCTAACCTTGATGCTAGATTAAGACTAGAAATGAGAGAAGAAATCAGAAGAATCCAATTGGAGACTGGTGTTACTACTATCTTCGTAACACATGACCAAGAAGAAGCTATGTCTATTTCTGATAAAATCGTATTAATGAAAGATGGCTTCCTCCAACAAGAAGATGGACCTCAAGAATTATATAATGATCCAGCTAATTTATTCGTAGCCAACTTCATCGGTAATCCTCCTATCAATAATCTCAATGGTTATATCAAAGATGGTTATTTTGTATTAGAAGATAATAGCGGAAAAATCAAAATCAATAACACTAATGCGAAAGAAGGCCAAGAAGTAGTTATGGGTATCAGAGCTGAATCTGTGAAAATATCAAAAGATGAAGATCATGACTTTGAGGCTGTTGTTAGCCAAAGATATACCATGGGTAAAGAAGAATTGGCTTTCTTAAAACTTGGTAATCAAACAATTCGTGTTTACTTATCTAGTGATTATGATATTAAGGAAGGTGAAAAGGTCTTCTTAAAACTAAGAGAAAAAGGAACCTTCTTATTCGATAAAGAAAGTGGAGTTCGCATCTAATGAAAAAGAAAGATAATAGTGGGAACTATATCTTTAATAAACGTGGTGAGCCGCTAATTTATCTAGTTCCCTTCGCAATTGGTCTGTTGATATTTACTGTCTACCCTATCATCAATGTAGTTTTTATGTCCTTTAAAGAAGGCTATAGACTATCTGGTAATTTTTCAGGATGGGGTTTAGGTAATTATCAATATGTTTTAAGCAACAAAGATTTCATGAGTGCCATCAAGAATACTTTCGTTTATGTTTTCACGGTTGTGCCTATCGCTACTATACTTTCTATTATTGTAGCTAACTTATTGAATCAAAAAGTTAAAG
>CACZTC010000064.1 GCA_902784015.1 uncultured Erysipelotrichaceae bacterium
AAACAGAAAGCACCATTATTAATTAGTGAAATGACACAGGAATTATGGTTTCCAACTTTATCTTATAAGAATAAAGATTGTATATGGATTAAATATAATTCTATTCTAGATATATCAGCTATTAGTAATAATGAAACTTTAATAGTATTTAAGAGTGGATATAAATATAAAATTGATATTAATTATCGAATAATAAAAAATCAACACAAAAGATGTAATGAATTAAGAAACTATTTAAATAAATAATTCTTCTTTTCTTTTTTATATTGAGGTTTACTATAAAAAAACATAAAATAATTAAGAGGTTTAGCATGTCTGAAAAAGAAAAGAATGAAACAGAACTATTCGAAGAATTATTAGAAAAAAAGAGTTATACAAGGCTAAGAGGCTTGGCGAGCGAAATGAATGTTCAAGACGTAGCTGTAGTTTTAGAGTCCATAAAAGATGAAGACATGTTAAAAATGTTTAGGATCTTCCCTAAGGAATTAGCTGCAGATGTTTTTGCAGAGCTTGAACCAGATTCCCAACAATATATCATTACTCAATTATCAGAAAAAGAAGCAGGTATCATTATCGATAACCTATATGCCGATGATGCTGCAGATTTACTTGAGGAAATGCCTGCTAATGTTGTAAAGAGATTGTTAGCTAACGCAAAACCTGAGACAAGAAAGGATATAAATAACCTTTTACAATATCCTGAAGATTCTGCTGGTTCTATAATGACAGTCGAATTTGTGGATTTAAACACAAATATGACTATTAGTGATGCTATTGAGAGAATAAGAACTGTTGGAATGGATTCAGAAACAGTTGAAACATTATATGTATTAAGTCCTAAAAGAGTATTATTAGGAACTGTTGAATTAAGACAATTAATCCTAAATGATAAGGATGATAAAATAGCTGACATCATGAAGGATGATCCAATTTGTTGTAATACAACAAAGGATCAAGAAGAAGTTGCACAAATATTTAAAAAATATGATTTAACGGCTTTACCAGTTGTTGATAATGAAAATCGTATGGTTGGTATTATTACTGTCGATGACGTTATTGATATTATCCAAGAAGAGGCAGAAGAAGACTTCGATAAGATGGCTGGTATTATTCCGGGTGATAAACCATATTTAAAAACTTCTGTTTTTGAAACATGGAAAAAACGTATTCCTTGGTTATTATTATTGATGATTAGTGCTACTTTTACAGGCCGTATTATCACTGGCTTTGAAGAAGCATTAAGTAAATATATTGTATTAACTGCTTATATACCAATGCTTATGGATACTGGTGGTAATTCTGGTAATCAATCCTCAACTGAAGTTGTTAGATCTTTATCTTTAGGTCAATCTTCTTTTGATGATTTCTTTAAAGTAGTTTGGAAAGAAATGCGAGTAGGTATGTTATGTGGTTTAACTTTGTCACTTGCTAATTTTGCGAAATGTATATTCTTTGATCATCTAAGTGTAAATGTTGCATTAGTTATATGTTTAACCATTTTATGTGCTGTATTTATTGCTAAATTATTAGCGTCTTCATTAGTTATGTTAATTAATAAATTACATTTAGATCCAGCAGTTGTAGCTTCTCCAATGTTAACTACTGCAATTGATGCGATATCTTTATTAATCTATTTCTCTATTGCGACTACTTTATTAGGTTTATAAAAAAAGGCCAAAGCCTTATAAGATTTCCATACCAAGTGCTTTTTGCACTTTTTTTAATTTTTCTTCAGCAATTAAATTAGCTTTTGTTGCACCATCATTAAGTGTTTTTTCTAAAATATCACTATTAATTATATTATTATATTTCTCCTGAATATCGCTTAATGTTTCACATACTTTTTCGCTAACTGCTTTTTTAAAGTCTCCGTATCCTTTGCCTTCAAACATTTTCTCTATTTCTGCATAAGGCATATTATTAGAAAGTGATGAATATATTTGTATTAAATTTGATATACCTGGTTGATTTATTGGATCATATTTGACATTAGCTAAACTATCAGTCACAGCGCTCATCACTTTTTTCTTAGCTACATTTAAATCATCTAATAAATATACACAGCCTTTATCATTATCATCTGATTTAGACATTTTTTTACTTGGATCAGATAAAGACATTATTCTAGCGCCAACTTTAGATATTAATGGTTCAGGAACTTTAAATAATTCACCATATTTATTATTAAAACGCTCTGCTAAATCTCTTGTTAATTCGACATGTTGTTTTTGGTCATCTCCGACTGGTACATAATCTGGATCATAAATAAGAATATCAGCAGCCATTAAAGCAGGATAAGTATACAAACCGCCACTTAGATTTGTTTCATTTTTAGCCATTTTATCTTTAAATTGTGTCATTCTATTTAATTCACCCATATATGTATGACAACAAATAATATATCCTAATTGAGCTTGAGCTTTTATATCTGTTTGTAGGAAGATAGTAGCTTTATTAGGATCTAGGCCGCATGCTAAATATAAAGCTACACAATCCTTTAGATTCTTTTGTAGTTCATTAGGATCTTGAGCAGTAGTAATGCAATGCAAATTGGCTATAAAAGCAAACATTTCATATTCATCTTGGTAATTAACAAAATTCTTTAGAGCACCAATATAGTTGCCTAAATGTAATTGTCCAGTAGGTTTTATTCCAGATAACATGCGTTTCATAGTTTTGCCTCCAATAATGCTTTTTCAATTATATTATTTATCATATTTATTATGCAATTATATATTATATTAGGTATTTATAATACTTTATTCATGATATATAATAAATAAATATGATAGTTGTATATACATCTCCAGGCTGCGCAAGCTGTAGAAAAGTTAAACAGTGGCTTAAAGATAGAGGCTTGGACTTTATTGAAAAGAATATATTTAAGACTTTACTTAATGATAATGAAATTAAGCATCTTTTAATACGTAGTGAAAATGGTAGTGATGATATTGTTTCAAAACGTTCAAAAATCATTCAAAGTGAGAATATTGATTTAGATTCAATGACTACTGATGAACTAATTAATTTTATTAAACATAATCCTAGTGTTTTAAAAAGACCAATTATCATAAATGAACAAAGCTTCCAAGTAGGATTTGATGAAGATGAAATAAGTATATTTGTACCAAGAGAACTAAGAGAATTTGCGGATCATACTTGTAATGTTGATTGTCCATCTTATGAAACATGTGGAAAAGTTAGAGAAGAAGTATAAGGAATAATACTTCTTTTTTTGTATAATATTACCATGAGTAAAGTCTTAGTAGGTTTATCAGGCGGAGTAGATAGCGCTATTGCAGCATATTTATTAATTAAAGAAGGCCATGATGTAACATGCGCTTTTATGCGTAATTGGGATTCTTTAACTAATGATGATATTTTAGGTAATCCTAATACTGATGTATCGATTTGCCCTCAAGAACAAGATTATTTAGATGCATTAAGTGTAGCTAAGAAACTTAGAGTTGAATGTAAAAGGGTAGATTTTATTGAAGAATATTGGGACGATGTTTTTAAAACATTTTTGAATGAATATAAAAAAGGTAGAACTCCTAATCCAGATATATTATGTAATCGTTATATTAAATTTCATCAATTTGCTGAATATGCTAAAGAAAATGGCTATGATTATTTAGCTACTGGTCATTATGTAAAAATAGTAAAAGAAAATAATAAAAGCTATATTGCTAAAGCTGATGATAAAAATAAAGATCAATCATATTTTTTAGCTGAAGTTCCTAAAGATATCTTAGATTATGTTATTTTTCCTTTGGCTAATATTGATAAAACAGAAGTTAGAGAAATAGCAGCTAAACTAGAATTAAGTGTAGCTAAAAAGAAAGATAGTACAGGAATATGCTTTATAGGCGAAAGACATTTTAGAGAATTTTTGAGTAATTATTTACCAATGAAAGAAGGAGATATTATAAATATAAATAATAAAGAAATAGTTGGTAAGCATAAGGGGGTTCTTTATTATACAATTGGCCAAAGAAAAGGATTAGATATAGGTGGAATAGGCCCTTTCTTTGTGATTGGTAAAAATGTAGAAAAGAATCTTCTTTATGTTAGTGATACTAGTGATGAATCATATTTATATAGTGATGCTTGTTTAGTAAATGAAATAAATTGGTTTAAAGATATTGAATCACCATTTAAATGTAATGCTAAATTTAGATATCGTCAAAAAGATAATCGTGTTTCATTAGAAAAAAAAGGAAATGAACTTATTGTTAATTTTGATGAACCAATTAGATCAATAACACCTGGCCAAGAAGCAGTATTCTATGATGATAATGAAATAATGATATGTGGTGGAAAGATAGATATTGTATATAAAAATGGCAAAAATTTGATGGAAGAAATAGAAAAGAAAATTAATGAGTGAAGATTTAATAAAATTGAATGGTAAATTTACATATATATTATTTCGCAACGAAGATAATTTATATACAGTTGCGAAGTTTTTAATTAATGATGAAACAGAAAAAACTATTACAGTTGTAGGTTATCTTTTAGATATAACAATAGATATCATTTATAACATTTATGGGAGATACGTAGAAAATGATAAATATGGTTTACAATTCTCTATTGAAAGCTATGATTTACCTTTACCTGATGATGAAGATTCTATTATTAAATTTTTATCGGGATCTCAGTTTCCTACGATTGGTAAAAAAACAGCCTTAAAAGTTGTAGAAACACTCGGAAAAGATTGTTTAGTTAATATTAAAAAAGATAATAATCTTTTAAATGATGTTATAGGTCTTAGCAAAAAACATAAAGAAATAATTATTGAAGGATTGAGTAAAACGGATGAAGGTTTTGAAGAATTAGTCCAATTTATGAATATATCAGGCATTGGTTACCGTAATATCATCCGCTTGAATCGTACTTATGGTAAAGATGCTTTTAAAATGATAAAAGAGAATCCATATCGCGTAATTGAAGAATGTGATGGCTTTGGTTTTAAATTAGCAGATAAAATTGGTCAATATTTAGGAATACAAAAAGATGATGAAAGACGATTATATGCTTTATTAATCCATATTGTTAATGAATATTGTTTTAGTAGCGGGGA
The DNA here is from genome assembly GCA_902784015.1 of uncultured Erysipelotrichaceae bacterium. GTDB lineage: Bacteria > Bacillota_I > Bacilli_A > Erysipelotrichales > Erysipelotrichaceae > Bulleidia. Next base: position 5,087 of record CACZTC010000064.1, read on the forward strand.
TTCATATATTTTAGAAGGTGAATTATATGAAAGATTCATTAATGAAATAGAAGATATTCCTTGTGATTATGAATCATTATTAAATGAAGCTTTTAATAGATCGCAATTAATAAAAGAGAATAATCATATTTATCCAGAAGCCCAATATAAAGCAGAAAATTATATATCAAATTATCTTAATATTTTTCCTCATATTCCTTTAGATAAATATAATGTGAAATTATTAAATGAATATATAGAAGAATTCGGTAAAGAAATAGGCATAGAATATGATGAGATTCAAAAAGAAGCAATTAAAGCTTTTTTCGATAATGATTTCATGATTATTACAGGTGGACCGGGGACTGGTAAAACTACTATTGTAAGAGCGATTATTGATTTATTTAGGAAATTATATCCTGCTTCTACATATGCTTGTTTAGCGCCAACTGGTAGAGCTGCAAAAAGATTATCAGAATTAACAGATAGTGAAGCTACTACTATTCATTCTTTATTAAAATGGGATTTAGAAAGTAATACTTTTGGTGTGGATGATAATAATCCTTTATTACAAGATTTATTAATAATTGATGAATTTTCAATGGTTGACCAGTGGTTATTTTATAATCTTTTAAAAGCAAGTAATAATGTTAAAAAAATATGTATTATTGGCGATGAGGATCAATTGCCTAGCGTAGGTCCAGGAGCAGTATTTAGAGATATTATGGAAAGTAATTTATTTAAGATAATAAGATTGACTAATATATATCGCCAAGAATCAGGAAGCGGTGTAGTATCTTTAAGTCAAGATATTAGAAATGGCTTTATAGATGAATCTTATTCTAATGATGTAATGTTTTATGAATGTAATATAGAAAAAATTAAGAATAATATTCAATTAATAGTTAAAGAAGCTTTAAATAAAGGATATGACTTAAATGATATTCAAGTTTTATCCCCAATGCATCAAGGCGTAGGCGGTATTGATATTTTGAATATAGCTTTACAAAATGAATTTAATCCTAAAAGTGATGATAAAAAAGAATTGAATATAGGCTATATAACTTTAAGAGAAGGGGATAAAATTCTTCAATTAAAAAATCAACCAGATGATGATGTCTATAATGGTGATATTGGTACTTTAGTTGAAATAATATATAAAGAAGAAAGCATCACAAATAAGCCAATTATTACAGTAGACTTCCAAGGTATTATTGTTGAATATAATCCTGATAATTTTAATAATATTACACTTGCTTATTGTATTAGTGTACATAAATCCCAAGGTAGTGAATATCCTATTATTATTATTCCTTTTACATATGGAATGAATAGAATGTTACAAAGAAAACTTATTTATACAGCTATTACTAGAGCTAAACATTCTTTAGTTATACTAGGGCAGCTTGGGGCGATGAAAAAAGGTGTAACAATTCTAGAAACGCATCCACGTGCTACTACTTTAACTAAAAGAATAATCGATATGTCTAATAAATAAAAATACATGTTAAACATGTATTTCTATTTTGATAATAATGATTGATCATCCGCAAATTCTTCGCCACTAACAGCAGAGAATTTTTTCATGAGTTCATCAACTGTCATCTTTTGTTTTTCTTCATCTCTTACTTCAAAAATAATACGGCCTTCATTCATCATAATTAATCTATTTCCAGTAGCGATGGCATCTTTCATATTATGAGTAACCATTAAGGCAGTTAAATTATTCTCTTTAACTATACTTTTAGTTATATCAAGAACTTTTTTAGCTGTTTTAGGATCTAAAGCAGCAGTATGTTCATCTAATAATAATAGTTTTGGTTTTTGTAAAGAAGACATAAGTAAGGTTAAAGCTTGTCTTTGGCCTCCAGATAATAATCCAACTTTTTGGGATAATCTATCTTCTAGGCCTAAGCCTAAGACTTTTAATCTTTCTTTATATTCTTCTCTTTCTTTATTAGTTACTCCCCATTTTAAGGTTCTTTTATTACCTCTTCTAGAAGCTAAAGCTAAATTTTCATCTATTTGCATCGTAGGAGCACTTCCAAGCATAGGATCTTGAAATACTCTTCCAATTAAGCTAGCTCTTTTAAAATCAGGCAAACCAGTAACATCATTATCTGCGATTGTAATAGAACCACTATCGACTGGCCAAACTCCAGCTATCGCATTAAGAAGTGTAGATTTACCAGCACCATTACCACCAATAACAGTTAAAAAATCTCCTTCTTCCATAGTCAAGTTGATATCAATTAATGCTTTTCTTTCATTTATTGTATCTGGATTAAAAACCTTATTTATATTTTTAAGCTCTAATACATTCATACATTAGACCCCTTTATCGCATTTTTAGCAGCTTTTTTGAAAGAATTCTTACTAGATTCTTGAATATTAGGTACTGCTAGGAATATAGCTACTACAATAGCTGTGAATAGTTTTAATAAGTTTGGATCTAATTTTAGCCATAATACAAGAACTATAACTGAGTAATAAATAATTCCGCCAATAACTACAAAAGTTAATCTTAAAGCTAAATTAGTATGTTTACCTAATACAGCATTAGCGATAACTTCGCCGATTATGATAGCAGCTAAACCGATGACGATAGCACCTTGTCCCATTTTAATATCAGAAAA
>CACZTC010000065.1 GCA_902784015.1 uncultured Erysipelotrichaceae bacterium
TAAGTTATGGCTAGAGATGATAACTGATACACCTTCTTCTTCAATCATTTCCGCTAAAGCTTGTTTAAAGCGAAGTCTAGCTAAAGGTTCTAGTCCATCATAAGCTTCATCTAATAGAATTAGTTCTGGATTAATTGATAGCGCAAAGAGTAATGATACTCTTCTCTTCATACCTTTAGATAAGTTATTGATAGTCATCTTTGGCTCTAACTCAAATAAAGCTAAATATTTCTTATATGCTTCTTCATTAAAGTCATACATTGTTTCATATAAGAGCTTTAAAGAATCAATTGTGCTACCAATTGGATAATATTGTTCATCAGAGACAAAGGCGATACGATTACGACTTTCTTCATCACGATATGTATCTAGATTATCTAGTGAGATATTACCTGCATCAGGCTCATATACACCTGCAATAAGTCTTAATAATGTGGATTTACCAGCACCATTAATACCTACTAAGCCAAATATAGATCCATCTTTAACTTCTAGATTTAATCCTTTTAATACTTCTTTATCACCGAAGCTTTTATAAATATTACTTATATTTAACATAGATTATCCTCCTTATAGAGTTCTTCTATTACTTTCATAATATCTTCTTTATTAGCGCCACTATTTTTAAGTGGTTCTAAAACTCTTTTAATTTGTTCAAACTTTGATGCCCCCGTATCCATATCAGCTACATATACTCCTTTTTTAGGTAAGTTATATACATAACCATTCTTTTCTAATTCTGTATATGCTTTAGATACTGTATTAGGGTTAATACCATTATCTTGAGCTAATTGCCTTACTGAAGGCAGTCTATCTCCTGGTGCTAATACACCAGCTTCAATGAAGCGCAAGATTTGGTCTTGAATCTGTTCATAAATTGGCACTTTACTTTGAAGATTTAATAAGAACATCATCACCCTCCAATCTGTATTATCTGTATTAAGTGTATTATCTGTTTGATTAAAGGTCAAGATAAAAGCTATTATCTTAATAATTTTTTAGAATAATAGCTTAAATAATATATTTTTATTTCTTATTTATTTCTGTCCAATTGAGTTTAGATAATAGATCATTATCTAATTCATTACCGGAAACACCATATACTTCATCATATTGATTCTCATATACATGATCATTAATAACACCAACTTCCACATTAGAGCCATCTAATTTTTGATATGTATCAACTCCTCTAATAGCCTCTGAAAATTGATTACTAATATATGAGCTGGATGCCATCTTCTTATCCCAAGAATCCATAATACCGGCTGAAATCGTATTAGCATTATCTTGTAACATCTGTGTTAATTTTGCTTGTTGATACTGAAGATTAGCTGTAGCTTGATTAGCCATAGCTCGATATTGCATAGCCTCTTCAACTCTCATCATGTAGCGCTCAGCTTTTAATTCAAAATATCTTTTTTGAAGATTATCATCCATTTGGTAAGTTGATACTAATCTTACAAAATCATTAGTAGCTTTTTCTTCATATTCTTTTGGAGCTATCAATAAATATCTAGCTTTAGCTCCCCACTCCATCATATCGCAAGGATGACCATGTCCAAATTCTTTAGAGTTTTCTTCCTTATTACTTTTATCAAAGATGCTATAAAGGAAGTGTGGTGCAGCTAAAGGATTAAGAGGCTCTGTATACATTTCTATACCTTCATAATCCATACCTGCTAAGACAACATATTCTTTATTATCTTTGAAGCCTCGATATTTTATTAATGGCGCATAACATAAAATATTATTAGCTTTAGTAGGTGTGCCTAATTGTCTATCTTGTTCAAAATAAATATTATATTCCTTCATTAATTCTTCATAACATTTATTAATATTTCTTCCAAAATAACTTGGCATATCACTTTTGGCGATAGAGGTTAAATTAGGACCAAAGATTGATGCTGCAAATTGATTTAAATAATTAATAGGCTCAATAAAATCTCTAAAGCTTGTTGGGATAGCATCTTTAAGCCCTGAAGCTACATTCATAAGAAATTTATTTTTATAAGTTATATATTTTTCTTCTGACAAGATAAATATAGATATTTCTTTTTCTTGATTAATCGCATGCGTTACTACTACAAAAGGCACTCTTTCACTTTGAAAACCTTCCGTTAATGCGCCACCAATTATATAACCTTCATTCACTATAGCCTTAGCTAAATTGATATGATTTAATGGATCAATAAAATTTTTATATTCTGACATAATATTACCTATTTTTTCTTATTTAATTCTGTCCAACCATCTGGTACATAATCATCATAATAATGTTCTGTCCCAAAATGAGTTAAAGAATCAAGATTATTCTCAAATACTCTATCAGCTCGATTAGAGAATTCTACTTCACTACCATCTTCTCTTTCATAAGTCTCTACCCCCATCATCGATTCATGTCTCATTCTTTGAATTCTATCATCCATTGATTCATTACTTGGAAAAGATGAGGGCGAGGAAGAGGAAGTAAATAGACGCGCATCGTTTGCTTGCATCCTCTCCCAATTAGAAGCTCTAAAATCATCCAAGTCTTTTGATAATGAATCTCTCATTCTTTCTACTTGTGCCCAAGCAGCATTATGTTGTTGCCAAGCATTTTGAATCATCTGTTGGTTTTGGTAATGCATTTGCATGGCTTGATTCTTTACATATTCATTTAATTGTATCCGATAATCTTTCAATTGATCACTTTCTTGGAAATTGAAAATGAATTCACCAAAGTCATCTAATTTATTTGCATCAGGTTCATCATTACTTACTAAAATAAATACTATAGGAATAAACCAAGCCATTCTATGATCAACTATATTACCTGTATAATTATCTCTTGCCATTCTTTCTTGACCACAGCGCCAAAAACATAATGTGTAATATTTATTATTCGCTTCAAATATACCCATAAAATCATCAAAGAAAGGATCACCACATAAAAAACTTATTACGTTTCCCTGCATTTGTATAACCCGCAAGGCTTCATCATTCCCTTTTTTTATTTCATTAACGCAACCTTCATATATTTGTTTTTCTTTATCTTTAGGAAAATCATATTGTTTAATAAGCGTTGTAGGATTTGCGAGTAAGCCTGCCATTATTTCATTAGCTTGACTTGATATATCGCACATATCATGCATAATTTCTCCATCCGTTGTCCTACTACCTGCTACATAATTAGTTGTTCTACTAGATTGAATATATGCATAATTATCGCCAGTTTTAAAATAATAAATATTATTATCACCAAATATTTTTCCACTATATTTAATACAAGGAATCGAATAATTTATAACTTGAATATTTACTTCTGCTTTAGCTCCTTCATTTACTTTCGAAGAAGCAACACAAAAATTATTTGCATAATCATTAAAATTACATCTAATTTTACTCATATTATGTCCCCCGCTTATCTATATATATTATAAATCCTCAGCGACAAACTGAGGATTATTATTAATATATTTCTGCATGTAAAGCATTAAGCGCTCTATGGATGCGATAGAAAGTAGACCAATCTCCTGCATATACACTTAATACGGCATAAATATAATCACCATTACTAGCATATGCTATACCGCCTTCATTTTGAGCTGTCAAAGAGCCTCCGCTCATCCATCCTGATTTACTTTTAGCTCTTAAGCCCGTTGCTGATCTAAAGGCTGTATAATAATTTGTTTCTAGATATGCGCCAGCTTGTTTAGCGGTGGCACTATTATTAAATGCTTGATACATTCTTGCCCAAAGCTTCGCATATGTTCTAGCTGAATACCATGTATAAATTGTACGAGAAGGAACGATGTCAAATTCTACACCAATATCATTATAATAATTTCTCAAACAATTCATTCCATATTTATTCACAAGATATGTATATTCATCGTTAGTTGAATAAGTAAATAATTGTTTAATATATGCTTGATCATTCGCATAAGCATTTGGATTACTTTCAACTAAGCTTATACAATAAGGCCCTTTTATAGAACTAGCAGAATATATTTCAGTATCAGGATTATACATAACACCTTTTCCTGTCCTAATATCCATCATCACAATACTAAGCTTTATACCTTTATTCTCTAATTCTTTAATCGCACTAACCAATTCATTATAAGCTCTAGAGCTAGGTTGGAAGCCATTAATACAAGTAACAACACCATTAGAAGCTTTCGCATTTAATTTTTCAATTGTTGATTTATTAACTACTGATTTATTTAGTGAACCTTTAACAATGCCATATTTTTTACATAAATTAGAGAATTCTTTTGAATCTACAAAGCCCGATAATACCTCTCTTCTAGATTTACCTTTATTTAATTGATTTACCCAATTATTAAGTCCATTAGTATCTGCTTCACGATTTAGAATAGCACGATAAGCATGTTTCACAAAAAGTGTATTAGATAATCTCTTATTCGTGAATTCCTTACTAAAGAAGAAGCCTGAAACTAAATCTGCCCCTGTTAGCGATTTATTAACTAAGCCTTTACACCAATTCTCTAGTCCTGTTGTATCTGCTTTTCTTCCTAAAACAGTTCTATACATACGATCCACAAAAGATGTAATATTATATGATTTATCACGATAATAACTTGTCTTATTAGAACTACCCTTATTTACATGATAATTTTTACATAAATTACTAAATTCCTTAGAATCTAAGAAGCCATTTATGACATGTTCTCTACTCATTCCTACA
>CACZTC010000066.1 GCA_902784015.1 uncultured Erysipelotrichaceae bacterium
CCTTCTAGATTTCCAATATCAGGATATACTCCAAGATAAGGAGAATTACAAATATTAACAAATTCCATAGCTTTTTCAACAGTATCAATAAAATCTCTATCCATCATTGTCTCAAAGCCTAATACGACACCTTTTTTAGCAGCCATTCTTGTAGCTATTTTTAGATTCTTTTTGAATTCCTCTTTGGTATTTTCATTTGCTTCTTCATAATAACAATCATATCCAGCAAGTTGAATGATACGAATACCTATAGCACTTGCGAAATCAATTGCTCTTTCCATGATATCCATAGCTTTATCATGTTTTTCTTTACCTAAAGATCCTAAAGAATATTTTCTTTGGGCACTAAAGCACATTGTATAAATAGGCTGATTAACTCTTTTTATTGATTCTACTAATTTATTCTTCTCTTCATCACTCCAATATAAGCGAGATATTTTCTCATCAGTTTCATCAATAGAAATTTCCATCCAATCAAAGCCACCTTCTTTACAAGCAATTAGCTTTTCTTCTAAAGATAGTTCAATTGGAACAGCCTTTTCATACATTCCTAATAAATATGGTTTATTGGCCATAATATGCTCCTGGACCATGTTTTCTTAAGAAATGCTTATCTAATAATTCTTGTTGCATAGATTCAACATGTGGATTAGCAATAAATGTCTTAATAGCCATTTCTGATAATACTTCTAAAACAACACTATTATGAACGGCATCAACTGGACTCTTACCCCAAGTAAATGGACCATGAGAATGCACTAATACGCCAGGCATTTGATTTGGATCAATATTTCTTTTATTAAACTCTTCAATGATGACTTTACCAGTATTAAGTTCATATTCCCCACCAATTTCTTCAGCTGTCATTTTTCTTGTGCAAGGAACATCACCATAGAAATAATCGCCATGAGTTGTTCCTAAAGCAGGAATATCTCTACCAGCTTGCGCAAAAGCAACTGCATTAGTTGAATGTGTATGGACAACGCCACCAATATCTTTAAAATTCTTATAGAATTCTAAATGTGTCATAAGATCAGAAGATGGTTTCATTTTTGAATCTACAACATTACCTTCCATATCAGTAATAACCATATCTTCTGGTTTCATTACATCATATTCAACACCACTAGGTTTAATCACAATTAAACCCTTTTCTCTATCAATACCTGATACATTACCCCATGTAAAAGTTACTAAATTATATTTAGGAAGTAACATATTAGCTTCATATACTTCTTGTTTTAATTCTTCTAACATCATTATTCTCCTACATATTCATATATTGCTGCTTCATTCAATGTATGATTAGCACTTAATATATATTCTTTACCAAGATGATGAATAACATCTATATTTGCTGGACCTACTCCACTTTCAATAATAGTTGCTTTATATTCACCATCTTCATATGTGATTATAAATAATTCTGCATCTACTCTTCTAACGCCACAAACAAAGCAATTCTTACCACCAAATGAAGTACCTACTAAGGCATGGGCAAAGTCAATTTCATTAGGATAATTATAGACTTCTTTATATTCACCATTTTCATTCTTATAAACTTTTATCATATTGCCATGGAAAGGTTCAATCGTTACCATTTCATCAACACCATCATTATCTAAATCACTAAAAGCAATTTCAGATACTCTTCCATCCATGACTTTTTCCAATTTCCAGCTTTCACCATTATATGGTGGCACTAATCTTACAATACCTTGATCACTCGCAAAATAACCACATATTTTGCCTTCATAAACACTTCTGGAATAACCATGATTATGATAGAAATTATCTCCTACTTGTTGTAAGACAATATTGTCATTTTCTAAATCAGCAGGGATTTCGCCAACATATATTTGTCCAGGTCTACTCCAATCTTCTTTATCTCTTTTATCTCTAGCTATTGTTGCACATACTAAATAATCTTTATCATCAACATGATAAATATCAAAACGATGTAAGAATGGAAGATTAAAGATATCTTTAATAACCCAACCATCTTCACTTCGCTTACCCCAAACAAGCTTGGCATGGCTAGGAGCAACTTTTAAATAGAATTCATTAACAGCTAAGAATTCACCTTTTCTAGTTTCAAAAGGAATGATGGACATACATCCACCTCTTTCACCGTTCCATAAAACTTCTTTTTCTTCAAATCCTTCACCAGTATAAGCAAAACATTCACTTTCAGGATTCTCTGAAGCAAATAAAGCATATACTTTATCATCTATTTCAATATGACTAGCACAATAACAACGTACTATATCATCTAATTTCTTTTTTTCGAATCTCATATTATATTACTCAACTTCACTATACTTTTCTGCTACAGCTAATAACTCCTCATCATTATTAACTTCTAATAAATCTGCAATTAATTCATCATTTGATAAAGCTTCTGCTAATTGCATCATATTATTCATATGTTCATCTGCATTACTTGAAGCTAACATAAAGAATAATCTAGCATCCTTTTCTGGATTACCTTCTTCAAAATGAACTGGTTCATTTGTTTTCATGAAACCAATACCTGTTTTTAATACGCCAGGTGCGTTTTCTGTGCTATGAGGCATTGCGATATTTGGTGCAATAACAATATATGGTCCAAATTTTTCAACACATGCAATTACAGCATCAATATATTCATCTTCTATATATCCTTCATTTTTGAGCGGTACAGCATTAGCTTTGATAGCTTCACGCCAATCATCAAATCCTTCTTCATAACAAGTTAATTTCTTTTCTACTAAATCTTTTAAAATCATAAGAATCTCCTTCTAATTAGTTATTTAACTTTTATTATTTAAATTATAAGTCTTATCTATTTCTCTATCAATAAAATAGCTTTTTATATTTCTTTTTTTATTTTTTTTACTATTTCTTAACTTTTTTAATATTATCTATTAGCCAATTCAAAAAGGGATTCAAAATGAATCCCTTTTCTTAAAGATTATCTATTGTCGGTCACTATGACTTTTTCTCTTTAGGAAATCGTAGCCGGCAATGATTACTCATATACTTCGTGACCAAATGGTCATGGCTCGTATTATCTAAAAATAGAGTAATAAATTATTTGTGACCTGAGTTATGAATAACTCAAGGACAAGATATTACTTATCTAATCCTGCTTCAACGATCTTTTCTTCAATTTCTTGCTCAGATAATAGATTCTTTAAGCCAATGATTTTTGTTCCTTTATCCGCTGCACTTTTAAAGTTGTCAACGAAATTAGAAGATACAAATACTACATCATAATTAGAAGCCATACTTGTTGCAGCACCAACGCTAGTGTGGTCAACTTGTACATCAACTCCTAATTTTTTGAAGACTTTCATTATCTTCATTTTAATGATTTGGCTAGAACCCATACCATTTCCGCAAGCTGCGATTACTTTTAACATAATTTACCTCCATTTCTATATAACAGAATATGAGAATAATCTCATTTATAAATTACGATTAAGCTTCAAGACCTTTAGCTGCTTTATAAGCATCCCAGTCTTCTACTACTTGGAAGTAGTGCTCTGGATCTTTTCTATATTGTAATTGTGGAATAGCTAATAAAGCTAAGATGCAGATAACATAACCTACAATACCAGCATATTTTTGTAGTAAACCACCAACTAGCCATACTGTAGACATATCGAAGTTACCATGCCATCCACCATATTGATATGTTTCAAACATAGAAGCACATACAGCACCACCTAATACTTGGATAACACCTGATAAGAAAGTTAGAATAGCTGCAGCTTTCAAACCACTTGCTTTATTTGCGAATACCGCGAATGTAGCGTTATCGAAGAATACAGGAACGAAACCCGTGATGATTAAGATTGGGCTCTTGAATACTACTAAACCTAAGATAGCTAAGAATTGACCTAAAGCACCAAAGAAGAAACCAACGATTGGCGCATTTGGAGAACCAAAACCATAAGTAGCAGCACAGTCCACAGCTGGTACTGAACCAGGTAGTAACTTTTCAGAAATACCTGTGAATGATTCTGTTAATTCAGCAACGAACATACGAACACCAAGTTGTAAGATACTTAGATAAACTGCCATGTTGAATGCTGTTGTCATTACATAGAATGGGAAGCTGGTAAAGCTAATTCCTAAACCACCTTCATCAACTGGTGTCTTTAAGAATGTTGGGCCCAATACTGTTAATAAGACTCCGAAGAATAATAACATCAATGTACCTGTAGCTACTACGTTATCATTGAAGATTGATAACCAACCAGGTAATTCTAATTCTTCGATTTGTTTAGCATCTCTACCACCGATAACTGGTGCTAGTTTATTAACGAGCCATACACCAAACATTTGTTGGTGACCAACTGCGAATCCGCCACCATCAGTTAAGCGTTGTGTAACTTCAACTGTTAGGTTAGATGAAACTGCCCAGAAGACACCTAAGATGATACCTAACATAATTACAGCAGTAACGTCTTGTAATTGTGGGAAGAAATAAATAACCATCCACATACCTGTAGCTGATTGTTGAACCATAATATGGCCAGTAATGAATAATGTACGAATCTTAGTAACTTTTCTTAATGCTACTAAAGCAATATTTAAGAAGAAAGCAACTAATAGTCCTAAGAAGACTAATGATGTTGTTCTTCCTACTGCTTCTAATGCAGCATTAGCAGCAGATTGACCAAAATATGGGTCAATAACTGCAGCGTTTAGTCCAAATCTTTGGTTTAATCCAGCAAGAATAGGACGGAAGTTAGATACTAGACCACCAGATCCAACATTTAAGATCAAGTAACCTACTGTAGCCTTAACAAAGCCAGCATATGCTTGATATAAAGGTTTCTTTAATAATAAGTAACCAATTAATACCAAGAATCCGACAAAGAAGGCAGGTTGAGTTAAGATGTTACTTTGGAAGAACATCCAAATACTCTTCAGAAATTCCATAAATTTACCCCTTTCGAATCTTCTATACTTTCCCTCTAAAGATAAAAAGTATTTAATAATCATTAATCATTATTAATGAAAATATACTAATATTTATCTTCAAAGAAAAAGCATTACATATATTGTACAACTTTTAGTAAGGAATAACACTTTTTTTTTAGTTTTTTTATCTACTAATTTAATTAGAATTATTAGGCTTTTATACTAGCTCTATAAACCAAAAATAACCATTATTATATATTTCTAAGAAAAAAGAAGGCAATAAAAAAGGGACTAGCCCTACGATTCATCAAAAAAAATAAAAACTTATATTGTTTCAATATAAGCTTTCATCTCTTGATTATCTCCAGCTGCTTTTATAGCTCTTTCTTTATATGTTTTATAATCTTCTTGTTTATTCATTTGTTTAGAACATATTGCACGATTTATGAAATAATGCATCGATTCCCTTTTATTCATATTCTCTTCAGATACATCTTTTAAATAATGCCATGCTCCTGAATAATCTTCTTCATATAATTTATATTCACCATTAACAACATTCCAATTAAAGAAATATGCCCCTTTTCTTCTTTGGCCTTTCTTATTTTTCATATCACGTAAATCAATCATCTTCTTATAAGCGTTTTTTAATTTACCTTTAGCTTTCATCTCGCCATTCACAATCATCTCACTATATCGAGATAGAATAGCTACATCATAATCATTTAGTTCTTGTTTATCTATTTCATTTATATATTCTTTTAATTCCTGGAATTTTCTAAGATCTCTTAAACATAACATACGTAACATAACGCATGATGTTTTAAACATTTTTAATAAATCATATTTTTCTATTTTTTCTATATCTAATAATGCTTTATCAGCTTGTCCATCAAAAATAGTTTTCTTTGTTGCAGCATCATATGTATATCTTAAATATTCATATAATAGTGCTGGTAGGCCACATAGAATAAGTATCAAAATATTGAATAATCTACTGCTATTATCTGTAGCACTAATAATATTTCTAACAATGAACATAAAAAATGTTATATATATTGCGAGCGTTAATACTTGTTTAAAGCGATAAGAGAATTGATAACGTTTATTCATAACGTTATTTATTGTATATCAAATGATATCTTGAATCAAAATAATATTAAGGATTATAATGCAGTAGATGGAAAATAAAGAAAATAAAAAAGATAATCTTGAAAACCCAAATCCATATAGTGATGATGATATTAAAGAAATGTCATATTGGCAGTTATGGGGTCTAAGAAGAAAAGCAGGTATGTATTATTTTTTATTCTTAATATTTGTTTATTCTTTTATTACTTATTTATTCTTAAAAGTTATTTATATATTTGCATCAAAGAATTTCACTTCTTTCTCAGTTGATTGGTGGGCTATTCTAATATGCGCCTTAATATCTATTAGTTATTGGCTAATACATGAGAAATATTATCATTTAGTTTATCTAAAAAAACATCCTGATAAAGCAATAAAGGAAGGCAAATAGCCTTCCTATTATATTAATAATTTATATATGCTACAGTGCCATCTGAATAATGGACTTCATAATAACCATGTCCATCTCCTGAACAATTAGGGAAATCTGTTCTATATAATTCATATACTGCAGGTTTTGTTCCAACATTTACTACCGCATTTACAGCTTGTACTGTAACTTCTTCACTAATGACTTCTTTTTCAACTTCTTCGCCATCAACTTTTTTGATTCTATAAGTTACTTTCTTTTCGCCATTTTTTCCTTGAACAACTACTACTTCTTGGCCAGCTTGCATAGATGCATCATTTTGTTTAGCTATGCCATAAGGAATTACTTCTGTTTCACTAACCTCTTCATATGTTATTCTTTCTATCACAATTTCAAGTCCTTCTTTTATTTCTGTATCAAGTGAAGGATTGATAGTATCATCTTCGCCTAATGTGATATTTACACTTTTCAAGAAGTCTTCTATAGTTCCTGGGCTAGCGCTTAATGTTTCTTCTTTACCATCATGCTTAATTTTTACTCCATATGCACTTTCAATGATTATTTCCATATTATCTTTCAAAGCATCACTACCATTTACATTCATGGACATATTATCATTTAAGACAATACTTTCTTGTTTAAAAAGATCATCAACAGTGCCGCCTAACATTTTTGCGTTTTTCTCTTCGCCATCTACTACAATCTTGACATTATGCATTCTTTGAATGGTTATTTCTCCAGCATCTTCTAATTTCTCATCTAGTGCTGGACTTACAGCATCTTCTTCGCCGATTGTTATTTCTGCTTCATTCAGAATAGCTTCAACAGTATTAGGAACTTTAACTTCTATTGTGGTGGTGGCATTTTCATCTTTGATAGTAACTTCTACTTGTTTTGAACATGCGCTTAAAGATAATACAAGCGCTAATGATATTCCTAATAATATTTTCTTAATCATTTCTTTACTCCCCGCTTTCTATTACACCTTTATAGATTCTTTTTGTTGTATCATTTTCTTTTAATAATACTTCTATTTCAAATATCTTATTTGGATATTCAATTTTCTTTAAATATACCAAGAATTCATCTTCATAAATATCATAAGCATCTAAATATTTGCCATCAACATACACAATAATATCACTATCTTTACTTAATGATTCATTAATCTTCCCTTTTAACTCATAAAAGCTAGGATCATATAAATTAGTAGTGATTTCTATCTCCATACCATCTATTAAAGCTTCTTCGCTAATAGATATATCTTTTATTTCTGGCATGGTGATAATTGGTGGCTCTTTAATATAATCTCTAAGATTTCTTTCGACTTTTTCAAATATCACTATATCTGGGTTTTGTTCAGATACAATATTATCCAAGCGATATGTTGATTCTTTTGTGAAATAAGCTTGTTCAAATTGATTCGCAATTAATGGTATTAAAGTATTCCCAAAAGAATCCCTGAACATCACTAATGCTTTTTCTTTTTCATTACACTTAGTTTCTATTAAGCCATCTTCCACGCTTTTAGTATCACTTATATATTCATAATTTTGAGGAATATCATAATGATAATTGACTTCTTTTTCTCCATAATATGAATAAAGCATCTTATTCAAGTCACCATTTTCATTTTTAGCTCTATTAGCTACTAGATCACTATAATCATCATGAGGATGCTTGATTGTATTTAAGATTTCATTATAAGCAATCAAAGCCCCTTTATTATTCCAATGTGAATCTCTTTTTAGATATAATACTTCATTTTCATCTTTTAGAGTGCTATATAAATCTGCATATAGAATATTCTCTTCTTCACAAAGTTCGTTTAGCTTAAATAATGTATGTTCATTACTAATAATTGTTGAAGAATAATATGGCATATGCTCACCATATAAAGTATTTTTATTTGGTGGCACTGTTAGTAACATTGTTATACCTCTATCTTTTAGCCATTTATTCGCAATACTTATATTGCGCTTTAAATTTTCTAATTCTCTTTCATTCATCACATTAGTTCCTGAATAATCTGGAATAGTAGAGGAATAATATAGCCAACCATCATTACCATAAATGACATTATTATTTGCAGAAGTTTTAAAAATCTTACCTTGAATCTTTCCATCTGTTGCAACTAATTCATTTCTAAAAGCGAAATGTTCACTAAAATAAGTTTCAAAAGCTGAAAAGAAATTTAAATTGATTCCACCATTATCTTTTATTAAGCTAGGAAATGATGATAATATTCTATTTTCTGTTGTCTCTAAAGTAGGACGAAAAGTCATTCCTAATAATGGAATAAATAATAGAAACATACAAATAGTAAGAAAGCCTATTTTAAACTTTTTCATCATCTCCTCCTTTCTAAAATCTAAAATATATAAATGGATTATAAGATCCGCCTGATAAGCGCACTAAACACCATGCCAAAAGGATAAAAGCTATTATATATAAACTAATCTGAATGAGCTTATGTTCATCTTTTTCATCATTTCTTATTATCTTAACTAATTTCATAATTGGTGCACTCATTATTATTCCTATAACTAAGATAGTTATAAAGAATGGATTTAATTGCGACATATAGACATTAGCATATGCTGGAGAAGTATTAAAATTCGTAAACATTGTTTTAATCATCCCAAAAGCTTCTGTGAATGTTTCTGCTCTAAATATCACAAAGCTAATAGTTACCACTAGCATCGTATAAATATGTCCTATAATTCTTGGCATCTTCTTTATTCCTGATACAAATTCTTCTAAGAAACTAAAGAAGCCATGGAATAAACCCCACACCACAAATGTCCAACTAGCACCATGCCAAAGACCACAAAGAAAGAATACAATCAATTTATTTAAACCGGCTCTAAAAGCACCTTTTCTATTACCACCTAAAGGAATATAAACATAATCTTTGAACCATGATGATAAGGAGATATGCCAACGTCTCCAGAATTCTTTTATTGTGGTAGAAACATATGGGAAATCAAAGTTTTCTTTAAAATGAAAACCAAACATTCTACCCATACCTATCGCCATATCACTATAGCCACTGAAATCAAAATATATTTGTAGCGTATAAGCGATAGCACCAAGCCAAGCCCCTATTGCATTTACATTTATATATCCACCATCAAAAATAGCATCAGCACATATTGCCATAGTATTAGCTATCAATACCTTCTTAGCCAAACCAAAAATAAAACGTCTTAAACCAAGTGCCATCTCATCTATATTTATATTTCTATCATTAATTTCTTTTTCAATATCTTTATATTTAACTATTGGTCCTGCAATTAACTGTGGAAAGAAAGATATATATAGTAGTACTTTAAAGAAATCTTTTTGAACATTTGTCTCTTTTCTATATACATCAATCACATAAGACATCGCTTGGAAAGTAAAGAAAGATATACCAATTGGTAAAGCTATATGAGGAACTGGTATACCTAAATTGAATATATTATTAAAGCTTTGTACGAAAAATCCTGTATATTTAAAAATAAATAGAATACCAATATTTAGAATTATAGCTAATACCAAAAATAACTTTGGTTTGGATTTATTAATCATCAGCGCAAATAGATAATTCATAAATGCACTAAAGATCATCAATAAAACATATACAGGTTCACCAAAGGCATAGAATAATAAACTCGCTATAATTAGTAAAAAATTCTTTATCTTTAAAGATGGTATAAAAGTATGTAATAAAAAAACTATTGGTAGAAATATACAAATAAATACTAACGAACTAAATGTCACCTTTTATCCTCTGTCCTTACAAATATTATATTCACTAGTTATTTATTAGTCATTCATAAATAAAGAAATAATTAATAATCTATTTCACTATGTAATCTATCTATCGCTCTCATTAAACGATGATATGCGCTAAAACTATCATAGCGACTACCAAGCACAACAAATATATATGGTCCATTATTTGCATATACAATTCCAGCATCATTTAACGCAATATCATAAGGAGGTATATTTACCCATCCCGCTTTACTTCTAACCTTAACATTACCTAAAGCATCTCTCATCGCATTACCATTCACATCTTCTAGCCAGGATCCCATTAATGGTCCATTAGGATTATTTTCAAAAAATTCATGCATACGATACCATATCTTTGCGTATTGCCTTGCTGTACCAGAAATAAATATATATTTTTCTGTTGGATCAAATACTTCTACGACATCCGCAAAATATTCTCTTGCGCATTTTTGCGAATATTTTCTACACAAATAATGATAATCACTATCCGTAGAATATTTAAACATTCTCTTGATTGATTCTTGTTCAACTTTTAAAACTTGCGGATTACTATTAACAAGACTAATCGCATATGGAGCTTTAATTGTACTTGCGCCATATAGTCTCTTATCTGCATTATAGAAAAAACCTTTACCAGTATTAATATCAATCATCGCAATGCTTAAAGTAGATCCTTTTTTCTCTAATTCCCTTACTGCACTAATAAATTCATTTTTAGCGCCAACAGATGGATTAAAAGAATTGATAGTAGTAAGCTCATTTGTTTTCGTAATAGCTTTGTTTAAAATACTAATGATATTTTGTTTTGCCAAGCTACCTTTAATAATGCCATATTCTTTACATAAATTAGAGAATTCTTTTGAATCTACAAAGCCCGATAATACCTCTCTTCTAGATTTACCTTTATTCAATTGGTCTACCCAACTATTAATACCACTCGTTTCTCCTTCTCTATCTAATATCACCCTATAG
>CACZTC010000067.1 GCA_902784015.1 uncultured Erysipelotrichaceae bacterium
ATTGGTTCTTCTTTAAACATATTTGCCCAATCAATTGGCACATTCGCTTTTTCAGGTAAATTCCAATATTCTACTGTAAAAGCTGGAATGCCTTGATCACCATAAAACCAATCATCTAAAGCACCACTATCTGGTAAATCTTTATTAGTAATAAAGCCTTCAAAAATATTAATTGGTTCATATCCTAATTCATCTTTACCCATACTAGCTAATTCTTTAAATCTTTTATGATCATAATAAGATATTTCTTTTGTTTCTTTTGTGCCTGGAGGATAAAGAATAATACCGCCACTAGTATGACCTAGACAAGCTAAACCAATATTTGGATGCTCTAATACAAAATCTACAATAGCTTTTGTTTCAATGGCACTAAGAGGATATTTGCCAGCTCCTTTTTGCCTTCCCTCATTAAACCAATAATAT
The DNA here is from genome assembly GCA_902784015.1 of uncultured Erysipelotrichaceae bacterium. GTDB lineage: Bacteria > Bacillota_I > Bacilli_A > Erysipelotrichales > Erysipelotrichaceae > Bulleidia. Next base: position 424 of record CACZTC010000067.1, read on the forward strand.
GGGAAATTACGATTATAATCTAAATCAAAATGATTCTTTTTTGATTTCAAATTATAAGCTTCATCATATTCTTCTAATACACCTTCTGGATATATATCATAGAATATTCCTTCTCTATCTGAAGGTGATCTAAGAACCATTTCATTTTCATTTTTAGGATTAACTTTCCAAGCACCATATTCTGAAGCTATTCTCATCATCCTAATAACACCATCATTATCTAGATCTTCTTCTTTAATGCCACCTTCAATTGGTTTATGAATTTGATTAGTTGAGCGATAAGTAAATGGTGTAGTCAAATAATGCTCTGCGCCATCAGGTGATACTCTAGGTATTACATAAATTGTTGTAGTATCTATTAATTCTTTGATGCTTTCATCATTATCATAATTAGTTAATAGATAATCTATCATATGCATACTAGCCATAGATGCAGTTACTTCCCCCGCATGAATATTACCATCAACATAAAAAGCTGGTTTATCAATATCTTTTCCTGTTTCTTTATTAGTGATTGTTAGTAAATATTGATTTCTATTTTCAGGCGTTATCGCATTAATAGATAAGTCACATAACTGCGGATATTTATCCTTAAAATATTCAAGATTATTCTTTAATTCATCATATTTATAATAATGATCATATTTAAATGTTGTCTTCATATATCTTCCTCCTACTTATGAAAAAAGGCATTAAATGCCTTTAAGCAGATATCAGTTGCCTATCATCTTTTTCTTTTTCAATATCAATTAATACGCCATTCACTTTATATTTTTTCAGCACAAACATGGTTACTGTTGATATAACGCCATCAATTGGAGCTAATTTTTCGCCCACAAAATCTGCTACTTCTCTCATTGTTTTCGCATTGATACTAACCATGAATTCAGAAGTACCACTCATCAATGATAAACTACTCACTTCAGGGAAGCGCGCAATCCTTTCAGCGATTTTATCATAACCAGCTCCTCTTTCAGGCTTCGCACTAACACCTATCATCGCATCAATATGATCAGAATTAGTCTTATCCCAATTTATAACTGTATGATAACCACAAATTATTTTATTTTTTTCTAATTCGCTAATGCTATTTTTAACATCTTCTTCACTTTCACCTAAGATATCAGCTAAATCAGTAATTGAAGCTCTTGGATCATTAGCTAATAAATCTAAAACTTTCATATCATCCATATTATTTATCTCCTATTCTCTTCTAAGAATTCTTTTATCCTTTTCATCGCTTCCCTTAAATGTTCTAAGCTATATGCATAACTTATACGACAGAATCCTTCACCACTTTTCCCAAAAGCGCTACCAGGTACAATCGCAACATGCTTCTCATTTAATAAAGCTTCCGCAAATTCATCACTACTCATATTAGAGGAAGTGATATTTGGGAAAACATAGAAAGCTCCGCGAGGCTCAAAAGTATGCAAGCCCATTTCATTTAATTTACGCACACAATATTCTCTTCTTAAATTATATTGTTTACGCATATATTCAATATCATCATCACAATCTTTTAAAGCCACAATGGCTGCATATTGGCTTGTGGTTGGCGCCGCCATAATGCAACTTTGATGGATTTTTATCATGATATCTATAATCTCTTGAGGACCGACAGCATAACCTAAGCGCCATCCTGTCATAGAAAATGATTTTGAAAAGCCATTAATAAGAATCGTTTTATCCTTCATTCCTTCAAAGCCCGCAATCGATTCATGTTTAATACCATATGTTAATTCTGAATATATTTCATCACTAATCACAATTATATTTTTATCTTTTAATAGATTACTAATCTCTTGTAAGTCTTCATGTCTTAGAACTGCACCTGTTGGATTATTTGGATATGATAAGACAATAGCTTTTGTTTTATCACTAATCACTTCTGCAATTTCTTGGGCAGTTACTCTAAAATCATTCTCTTCTTTAGTTTCAATATAAACTGGTACTCCACCTGTTAAAGTAGTTATCGGATCATATGATACATAACAAGGCTCTGGAATAATTACTTCGTCCCCTTCTTCTAATAAAGCTCTTAAAGCTAAATCAATGGCTTCACTACCACCAACGCTAACCATTACTTGATTATATTCATAATCTAAATCATATTTTCTTTTTAACCAATTAGTTATTTCAATTCGTAATTCTTTTAAACCTGCATTAGCAGTATATTTTGTTTTACCTTTTTCTAAAGAATGAATAGCTGCATCTCTGATATCCCAAGGTGTTTCAAAATCAGGTTCACCTACACCTAAGCTAATGCACTCTGGCATCTCTGCAACCAAATCAAAAAACTTACGAATCCCAGATGGACGCATCTCTTTAGCCTTTTGAGAGATAATATCATCATAATTAATCATGAAACTATTATACTCTAAATAATTATTTTAAAAAGAGAGTTACACTCACTAACTCTCTTAATCTTTATTTGCGACTGAAGCGATAATATCTACACAAGTATCAATACCCAAAGTACTTGTATCAAGAGCTAAGTCAAAGTTTTTCGCATTGCCCCACTCTTCGCCAGTAATAAATTCATAATATGCTTTACGCTTTTTATCTTTTTCCTTTAATCTGCTTAATGGATCTTCATCCGTTTCACCATATTCTTCAACAATTCTTTTTTCTCTAAATTCATCACTTGCATGAATAAATACTCTTAAGACATTATCAAAGTCATGTAAGATATAATCTGCGCATCTTCCTACAATCACGCATGGACCTTTAGAAGCAATATCTCTTATAACATCATATTGGATATTCCATATTTGATGAGTATTAGAATCACCATAATAATTGCCCGCAAGCCAACCAAAAATACCTGAGCCCTGTGTATCTTCTGATTGTGATTCAACATAATCAACAGTAAATCCACTTTCTTTAGCAGTTTCTGCAATAATCAAACTGTCATAACATTTCACATTTAATTTGTCTGCTAAAGCTTGACCTATCGATCTACCACCACTACCAAATTCTCTACTAATTGTAATAATTTTATTCATGCTTAATCCTCACTTTCCGACTTAAGCTCAAATACCATATCACGTAATTCAGCAGCTCTTTCAAAATCTAAAACACGAGCAGCTTCCTTCATCTCTAATTCTAAACTATTTATAAGTTTAGTATAATCCTTCTTTGATAATTTGTGGTGTTTCTCACGATATTTTTTAGCCATTTCTTTAGATTCTTTTCCGCGGATTGCTTCTTCAATATTCTTTACAACCGTCTTTGGAATAATATTATGTTTTTCATTATAAGCTTCTTGAATTGAGCGACGGCGATTAGTTTCTTCGATTGCTTTATGCATTGAATCAGTCATTTCATCTGCATACATATATACTTCACCATGTTCATTTCTTGCTGCTCTACCAATTGTTTGAATTAATGATCTTTCCGAACGTAAAAAACCTTCTTTATCTGCATCTAAGATACATATCAAAGATACTTCCGGAATATCTAAACCTTCTCTTAACAGATTAATTCCTACAATTGCATCCACCTTACCTAAACGTAATTCTCTTATTATCTCTGTTCTTTCTAATGTTTTAGTTTCATGATGCAAATAAGAAATATTAAAACCTCTTTCTTTTAGATAAGCTGTTAAATCTTCAGCCATCTTAACAGTTAAAGTTGTAATTAATACTCTTTCATTGCGACTAATTCTTTCTTCTAAAGCTTCACAGATATCATCGATTTGGCCTCTAGTTGGTTTAACAATGATACGGGGATCAAGTAGACCAGTCGGTCTAATAATTTGTTCAACTACTTGATGCTTAACTTCTTCTAATTCATAATCGCCTGGCGTCGCTGAGCAATATATAACTTGATTAATTAAGCTTTCAAATTCATCAAAACGCATCGGTCTATTATCTAAAGCTGAAGGTAGCCTAAAGCCATATTCAACTAATGTTTCTTTTCTTTTGCGATCACCGTTATACATACCATGTAGTTGTGGTATAGAAACATGACTTTCATCAATTATTAATAAGAAATCATCAGGGAAATAATCAAAAAGATTCCATGGTCTTTCACCTTCTTTTCTACCATCAATATGGCGTGAATAATTCTCTATTCCCGTACAATAATTATTTTCTCTTAATGATTCTAAATCAAAGCGTGTTCTTTGTTCGAGTCTCTCAGCTTCTAATAATTTATGATTATCTTTAAAATATTTAAGCCTATCTTCAAGCTCTTCTTCAATTGCTTCACAAGCTTTTAATATATCTTCATGCCTTCTTGCATATCCGCTAGCTGGATAAATATTATAGAATTGATAACCTTCTTTAGTTGTCCCTAATAATGGATCAACTTCTGTTATTCTTTCTATCTCATCACCAAACATTTCAATTCTAATATTATATTCATCAGTATAAGAAGGTGTTAATTCAATAACATCACCTCTTACTCTAATCGTGCCTCTACTTTGCTCATTATCATTTCTAGAATATTGTAATTCTACTAACCTTCTTAATAATTGGTTTCGATCATATTCTTCGCCAACTCTAATTGTCATAAACATATCTTTATATGCTTTAGGATCAGAAGCACCATAAATACACGCTACTGAAGCAACAACTATCGTATCTCTTCTTTCTAATAAAGAATTTAATGTGCTTTCTCTAAACATATCTAATTCTTCATTAATTGATGCTGTCTTTTCAATATACATATCTACTTTAGGAACATAAGCTTCTGGTTGATAATAATCAAAATTTGAAACAAAGAATTCGACGCGATTATGCGGGAATAATTCTTTAAATTCTGAATATAATTGTCCTGCTAATGTTTTATTATGTGAGAATACTAAGGTTGGCCTTTGAACTTGTTCAATGATATTAGCCATTGTAAAAGTCTTACCTGTACCAGTGGCACCTTGTAAGACTTGTTTTTTCTTCCCTTGTTTTAAACCCTCAACTAGTTCTTTAATTGCTTCAGGTTGGTCACCTGTAGGTTTAAAAGGCGATACCAATTTAAAGCTATTCATTATTTAATAACTCCAAAGCTTTATTAAATTGTGTATCATGAATACTTGTAGTATACCAATCTAAAGTAACTGCAGAAACAATCGCAGTATATGTTTCACTATCCAAAATACCATCAACTTTCAAATCATAATCTTTTTCAAATTTCTTAATAGACTCTTTAGTAGCTTCAGAGAAATATCCATCTGTACGATCTATTTCATAATCTAAATATTCTAAAGAAAGTTGTGTATATTTTACTTCTTCACTGACGCTATTAACATTTATAACTTCACCTTCTTCTAATTTGACATAACTTTCTTTCATGATTGCAGGTACATCAATTTCAATATCTGGATCTATACCTACGCCATTTACCCATACACCATTAGGAGAAAGCCATTTAGAAGTAGTATATTTCAAAGCAGAACCATCATCAAAGGTTCTTGTAACTTGGACTGTTCCTTTACCATATGTTGTAACACCAACTAAGGTTATATCTGATCTTTGCTCTTTAAGAGCCATTGTTAATACTTCTGAAGCGCTTGCCGTATTTTCATTTATTAAGATAATAATAGGTCCAAAGTTATCATAATAAGATCCTTTGCGGGCAACTATTTCTTCAACTGAACCATCAGTATATTCTTCCTTCATTACTAATGTACCAGCTTCTAAAAAACGTGAAGCAACTTGTCCTAATGCATCCAAAAAGCCGCCGCCATTATCTCTTAAATCAATAATTAATTTACTAATCTTCGCATCTTTAAATTCTTCTAAATATGGATCCATCTCATCAGCTGTAGTTTCACCAAATTGATATAACTGAAGATATCCAATATTATCTTCTAATACTTCCCCAAATACAGTTGCACTTACTGGTCCGCGAGTAATAGTAATATCTACTTCTTTACCTTGTCTATTTAAAGTAAGGGTAACATCAGTTCCCTCATCTCCCGTTACTTTATCTTTGACTTCTTGCGAAGTTAAACCAACCGCATTATCACCATCAATACCTACGATGATATCACCACTTTGAACGCCTGCTTTTTCGGCTGGTGAATCTTTAAATACACGGTTAATAATATTCATGCCTTCATTAGAAATAAACTGTACGCCAATTCCAACGAAATTACGATTTATTCCTTGCATGAATTCTTCAACTTCTTCTTTGGACATATATTCAGTATGAGGGTCTTCAGGATTAGTAGTAATACCAGTAATAGCTTGATTATCTAGACGGATATCTAAATCTTCGATATCCTTTCCGAATAACCAATTATTCTCCATGATATCCTTGATTGTTTCAATTTTCTTATTACTATCTAAATTAATATTGAAGCCAGCATTAGAATTTGTACTATTAGTTAATGGCATGAAGCTACCAAGTATCCACCCTGCTAATAAAGCAACAATAGAAAAGAGCACAATTAAGACTTTTAATTGCTTAGCTCTTTTTTCTTGTTTACGAAAAGTAGATTCATCTTCCCAGATATGTCTAGTCAGTTTTATTCTTCTTAATTCGTCTTCTTCCTCAGTATTAATATCTTCTACTTTGTTTTCTTCATCCATGAATATACCATTTTCTAAAATGAGTCTCTTATGAGACTCATTATATTATACAACTATCCGCCAAAAATTGACTCTGGTCTAATTCGACAAGGTGCTCCATTACCAGCTTCACACCTCGTATAATATCCCGTATAGCCCCAACCTGCGCCAAATGAGCAATCACCATTCCAGTTCTGAGCATAATTAGAGAAATTAGAACCATCACCTAAATAGAAAATTTCAATATGACAATGTGGGCCAGTACTATTACCTGATGATCCTACCATACCAACAGGAGTACCTGCTGATACAATTGTACCTGAAGCAATTGGTGAATCTAACATCATATGTGCCATTTGTACACCGTATAAAGATCCATTTACAACAATCAATAAATATACCTGGTTACCACCACCATAAGCACCACCAGCACCAGTACACCAGTTACCTAAGGCACCATAAGTAGGACAGCCATTAGCAGAATTCAATACTACCCCATTACCTGGTGAATAAATAGTTGATCCTACTGGAGCAGCAAAGTCATAACCTAGATGTAAACCTCCTCCAGGATAGAACCAAGTACCTGCACTTCGATATGCATTAGGTACAGGATTAAACCAACCACTAGAGCTTTGTTGAGGAATAGCTTCTAATAAGCCTGCTGCCGCTATCTCTCTCATCGCTGCATTCTTAGCAGCTATATTTGAAGCAATTGCAGCATATTGAGCTTGTAATTCTGCTTCTTGTTTTAAGATTTCATCTTCAATAACTTGTGTTTCATATTGTAAGGCAATAATAGAGCCCTGTTCATTTGTTAATTCTTGTTTTTGGGCTGCCATCTCAGCTTGAATATTTTCTAATGCCGTTCTTTCATCAATCATTTCATTTTGAACAACACGCATCTCTTCTTGAACAGCTTTCATTTGATTTTGAACAGCTATCATTTGCTCCTTGATATCCTTCATCTCAGCTTCAACACGTTTCATTTCTTCTTGTTGTTCATTAAGAAGTGTTTTCAAATCAACCATGTCATTCATCGTCTTATTATCAAATTGCGAAATATTATTTAATGCATTCGCAATACGCATGAAATCCTCAAATGAGCTTACTCCCATAAGAATCTCTAAATATTTATTAATACGCATTGTTGATTGTGCAATTACTAATCTTTCTGCTATTTTCTCATTTAAAGCATCTATATCTGCTTGAGTTGCATCTATCTCAACTTGTTTAGCATCGATTTCTTTTTGTTTAGCTTCAATTTCTAATTGTTTAGCATCAATACTTTTTTGAACATCATCTATTTCTAATTGTTTAGCATCAATTTCTAATTGTTTATTATCTATATCAGCTTGTTTACTATCTATCTCAGATTGTTTTTGATCTATTTCACCTTGTTTACTATTAATTTCTGCTTGCTTAGCATCAATTTGTACTTGATATTCAGCTATTTGATTTGCGTAATATTGAATATCTTTAGCTATTTCAGCACGTTTAGCATCAATCGCATTTAATTGTTCACCTAAACCATCATTTTGTGACTGCAAATAAGATGAATAACCTAAACAAGCTTCTTTATCTTCTGCACTCATATGAGTTTTACCAGTACATCTATTATTCCAATATTCAGTATCTGAATATCCTGGTTCAGCCTCGATAGGCACAGTAAAAAGTGGTAAAACCATTAATGATATACTCAATATTAATACTAATAACCTTTTCATCTTCTTGCCCTCAAAAAGCCTGTAACTGAAGTCCAGCTACCTACAAATCCTACCAATACACCAATAAATAAAACTATGCCACAAATATAAAATAGGAATGGTGAAGGTGAAACTAGCGTAAATAAACCCGCTAACACCTTACCTCCGGTACCTTTATAATATGAAATATATGCATAAATAGTCAATGCTATAGGTACGATAGCGCCTAATAGACCAATGATAACTCCTTCCCAAACAAAGGGAGCTCTAATGAAGCGGTTGGAAGCACCAACATCTTGCATGATACGCATTTCATCTACACGTGAAGAGATTGTTTGTCTGATTGTTGTTCTTATTAAGAAGATAGCCATAATAATCATCACAATTACCACAATTAAAGTACCACGACGAACATTCATCATCATTGATACAGCATTCATGGTATTTTCTCCACCATATTCAACTTTATATATACCTTCTAATTTACGAATCTCATTAGCTACTTGTTCAATTTGTGAACCAGTATCTGTCTCTATATAAAATGAATCATGCATTGGATTCATATTATTCTCAAATGGCTCATAGATTTCTTTTTCTCTTTCATCTTCAATGGTATTCATATAGAATTCCATTTCTTCTTCTTTAGTATAGAAAGTAATCTTCTTAACACCTTCAATAGCTTCTATTTGTTTACGTAAAATAGCTTCACTATCTTCATCTTCATAGTCATAATCTATTTGTACTGATATTTCCATTGTTGATTCAAAATGTCTTGTAAAGCGCTCTAAATGATAAGAAAAAATCATGAAAACACTTAAGATTATTAATGTTATTGAAACAATTAATATTGAAGAAGCTGACATACCAAAATGCCTTGTAAAGCCCCTTAATCCTTCCCTTATCGATCTAAATATCATGTGTAACATAACCTCCATCTAGAAGATCTGCCACAATATGGCCATGTTCTAAAACAAGTGTTCTTTTACGTCTCCTATTCACAATACCAACATCATGTGTAACCATCACAATTGTAGTGCCATATTTCGCATTAATTCTTTCTAAAGAATCCATAACTTCCATTGACATATTTAAATCTAGATTACCTGTAGGCTCATCTGCGATTAATACTTTAGGCCTATTAGCCATAGCTCTAGCGATGGCAACACGTTGTTGTTGACCACCTGATATATTATCTGGAAAAGCATCTTTTATTTCCGGAATATTTAATATTTCAAGTAATTCTTTAACTCTTTTATCAATCTGTGGTTTTTTCACATTGATAACTTCAAGCGCATATGCGATATTTTCTGCTACTGTTTTTGTTGCTAATAATTTGTAGTCTTGAAAAACTACCCCAATATTTCTTCGATATAGAGGTATCTGTCTTCTTTTAAGCTTACCAACATCTATTCCTGCAACTTTAACTAAGCCTTTTGTAGGTGTTTCTTCACCATCTAAAAGCTTGATTAAAGTAGATTTACCAGCACCAGTTGGCCCAATAACATATACAAATTCACCTTGATCTATATCAAGATTGATATCATATAATGCATTTGTTCCACTTTTATATCTTTTATATACACTTGAACATTCAATCATAAATTATCACCTTTCTATTTTATCACTTTTTAACTAAATATTTGGCGAACTATATGTAAAACCCTCACCATGCATATCTACTGCATCAGTAGTTATCACAAAGGCTTTATCATCTATCTTTCTTATTAATTCAATGAGCTTATTATATTGCCTTTGTGATACAACACATAAGATAACTTTTTTATTTTCACTTGTATAACCACCTGTTGCTTCAATTAATGTTGTACCTCTATCAAGCTCTTTACATATTTCTTCATTTAGTTCATGCCATTTTTCTGTAATGATTTGTACCGATTTAGCAGAGCCTCCTGCACCTATTTCTAATACTTTGGTGATAGCTATGCCTGTTGTAAAAACAGAAATCAACCCCACCAAGGCTGCTTCTATGCCATAAGCAATAATACCTAATAGAACTGTTAAGGCATCTGTGATCATAACTAGCGTTGATATTTTGGCGCCAGTTATTTTATGTAAGACTAATGGGGGAATATCCATTCCACCTGTACTAGCTCCGGTTCTTATCACAATGCCTATTCCTAAGCCACCTATTAATCCGGCATATATAGCAGCTATGAATGGTTCAATATTTAAGGTAATAGGATAATAAGAGAATAGTGTTGTAAAGATAGGATAAGCCAAAGAAGAAATAAGTGTATTTATCGCAAATTCTTTACCTAAGACAACCCAACCAACAATTAATAAAAGAATAACTGCTGCATTCGCAAATAGTGTTTCATTGATATGAAAAAATGGTTCTAAAGCTACAGCTATACCCGCAACACCACCAGACAATATTGAAAAAGGTAGAATAAAATATTCTACTGAAATAGCTAATATTGCGGTACCTAATATAATTAATAAGAAATCTCTTATCTTTTTAGCCATAACTAAATAATTATACACTAAGATAAATCATAGATGTTGTGATATTAATGTGATTATTCTTTGATTCCTAAATATTTATAATCTTTATCTTCAATTATTTCTTTTATTATTTCTTCATTAATATCTTTATTAAATACAACTTTAACTTCCCCACTATGATAATCAGCTTTAGCTTCTTTAATCTCATCTAATTTTTCTAAAGCTTTTTTTACACTATTTTCACAGTGTTCACACATCATACCTTCTACTAAATATACTTTTTCCATAAGATCCTCCCTTTGAATATCAATATCATCAATATCGATACTATTCTTTACTATCCTTTTTTTATTTTCATCAATATTAACTAAATTCAACCTTAAAGCATTCATACATACGGTAAATGAAGATAGGCTCATTGCTAAAGCAGCGATCATTGGATTCAATTCATATTTCAACATTCCTGCTGCAAGTGGTATACATATTAAATTATAGAAAAAAGCCCAAAATAGATTTTCATATATATTATGTAAAGTAGCTTTAGATAAACGCAAAGCTTTAGTAACATCATTTATTGAAGAATTCATTAATACGACTTCAGCACTATCAATCGCTATATCGCTTCCTGCTCCAATCGCCACTCCTACATCACTTCTAGTAAGAGCGATTGCATCATTG
>CACZTC010000068.1 GCA_902784015.1 uncultured Erysipelotrichaceae bacterium
AAGATAAGATTGATGCTTTAAATAAAGGGGCAGATGATTATCTTACTAAGCCGTTTTCGGTAGAAGAAATGATTGCACGAATAAATGCGATTCAAAGAAGGCTACAATATATTAACCAAAAAGAAGAAAGTACATCATTTGAGAACGGCCCTCTAACAATAGACTACGCCTCTAATATTGTTTATTTAGATAATAAACAACTCCACCTTACTTTACAGGAATATCAATTATTGAAGTTATTTGCTAAAAATGTAGGCAAGGTTTTAACCCACTCTTATATTATTGATAAGATTTGGGGTGGGGGAGTGAATAGTGACATTATTTCACTTCGAGTATATATGAATTCTTTAAGGAAAAAGTTAAAAAGTGATACATTTATGGAACCACTAATTCAAACTCATATAGGCATAGGATATCAAATGATAAAGTATTAAAAAGGGGAATTTATAGATAAAACAAGGCTGGAAACAGCCTTTTTATTTGTTATGATAAAATAATAGCGAACAGGGGTGCGCAAGCTGAGATATACCCTTAATACCTGAACTAGGTAATACTAGCGTAGGGAGTTTCTAGAGAATTCCTTACGCCTTCTTGTGGAGGTGTATTTTTATGAGAAATGAGAAAATAAAAGAGATGACTTATATTGCTTCATATGTTGCAATCTATGTCGTATTATGGTGGGTTGGTAAATTTATTCCCTTCCTTCAAATGCCTCAAGGGGGCTCAATAGAAATAGAATTAATTTCTATCTTTATAGCTTCTTATCATTTAGGTTATAAAAAAGGAATCTTAGTAGCTATTTTATGTTGGCTAATTACTTTTATATTGGGTAGCGGTAGGTGGTATTTAAATCCTATGCAATATTCTTTAGATTATTTTATTCCTTTAATAGTAGTTGGCTTAGCTTCTTTATTCTGGAAAGGTGAAAAAAGATATTATATTGGCGTAATAATAAGTATGTTATTAAAGTTTATATCGAATGTTTTATCAGGCGTTTATTATTGGCCACCTGAAGGTGGGGCGGCTGGATCTATACCAGCTTGGATATATTCGCTTAGTTATAATAGTGGCTATAATATAGCGACTTTAATCGTAGCTCTTATTTTAGTTCCTTTATTAATTCAAAGATTAAAAAAGATAAATATTAGTTTTATTAATTAATTGATGTAAACTATATTAAGGAGTTAATTATTATGATACGTTTATATAATTCTAAAACATTAAAGATTGAAGATTTTATACCTATTAAAGAGGGCCATGTAGATATGTATGTATGCGGACCAACTGTTTATAATTATGCCCATATTGGTAATGCTAGACCGATGGTTGTTTTTGATGTCTTAAAAAGATTATTTGAAGCTGAAGGTTATAGTGTTACTTATGCATCAAATTATACAGATGTAGATGATAAGATTATCAATCGCGCAATCGAAGAAGGAATTAGTGAAGAAGAAGTAGCTAATAAATATATTGAAGCTTATCAGGAATTAAGAAAAAGCTTAAATACAGAAACTCCTGATATCACCCCACGCGTCACTATGACCATGGAAGAAATAATAGCTTTTATTAAAAGCTTAGTAGATCAAGGTAATGCTTATGAAATAGATGGGGATGTATATTTTGCGGTAGATTCAGTTAAGAATTATGGGGAGTTGTCCCATCAAAAATTGGATGAATTAGTAGCTGGGGCTAGAATAGAAAATAATGATGCTAAAAGGAATCCTTATGATTTTGCGTTATGGAAAAAAACAGATAAGGGGATTAAGTGGTCTTCGCCATGGGGCGAGGGTAGACCTGGCTGGCATACAGAATGTGTTGTAATGATAAATAATAATCTTGGCGAAAAGATTGATATACATGGTGGCGGTATGGATTTGAAATTTCCTCATCATGAAAATGAAGTAGCTCAACAGGAAGCTTGCCATCATAATGATTTAGCTAATTATTGGTTACATAATGCGATGGTTAATATTGATGGCGAAAAGATGTCTAAATCGCTTGGTAATACATTATGGGCTAAAGATGTTGTCCAAGAATTATCTACTAATCTTACAAGATGGTTAATGTCTTCTGTTCATTATCGTAAAGAATTAAATTTTTCAGAGGAAACAATTGATACAGCCAAAAAAGAATTAGAAAAAGTATTAAATCCTCTAAGACAAGCCGATATTAAATTAGCTTTAGGCAATTATGAAGAAAAAGATATATATGAAGAAAAACTATATCGCGATTTTTTAGATGCCATGGATGATGATATGAATACTCCAAATGCATATGCCGTGATATTTGAAGCTATTAAACAATTAAATCAAGAATTAAGAAATAAAGAAATTAATTATGATTTAGTATATCGCCTCAGAGTAAGCGTGGAAAAAATGTTGAATGTTTTAGGAATTATCGTGGATAAAGTTATTCTAAATGAAGAAGATAAAGAAATCTTCGAGATGTGGAATGAGGCTAAAAGTAATAAAGATTTTGAAGCAGCTGATAGATATCGCGGTTTATTAATTGAAAAGGGTTTAATTTAATGAGTGATATATATAGTGCTAAAGTATTAGCTTATTTAGGAGATGCTGTATGGTCACTTATTATTAGAGAAGAGCTAATAAAAGCTGGTCTTAGTGATACAAAAAAACTCCAAAATGAAACAATCAAAAAAGTTAGTGCTAAAGCGCAAGCGAGTTTTTATCAATATCTTCATGATAATAATTATTTTAATGAAGAAGAGGAAGAGATATTTCATCGCGGAAGAAATATCCATAGTGGAACGATACCAAAAAATACTAATGCTCAAACCTATCGTATTGCGACAGGCTTTGAAGCTATAATTGGCCACTTATATGTGGAAAAAAAGGAAGGAAGAATAAGAGAGATCTGGGAAAAAATACGGACTCTATAGAGACGGTTTTTATGGCACAATTTGTCTACGGAAAAAATGTTGTTAAGGAGTTACTAAATAGCGATAGTGAGATCTTAGAAATATTATTAAGTAATAAAGATGAAATGATTGAGCGTCTTTCTAAAGCTAAAGGTATTAGGATATCTTACGTGGATAAGAAAGTTTTAAATGATAAAGCTAAAACAAATAAGCATCAAGGAGTAGTAGCTTTAATTAAAGATTTTAAAACTTATTCTTTAAAAGAGATACTTGATGATATACCTGAAGAAGATTTAGGCTTATTAATATTATTAGATGAGCTAGAAGATCCGCATAACCTTGGAGCTATCTTACGTAATGCAGATGCAGTAGGCGCAAATGGAATTATTTATAAAAAATCTAATTCTGTTAGCTTATCAGCTAGTGTAGCTAAAGTTAGTGCTGGGGCGATTAATAATATTAAATGTGCAGCTGTAACTAATTTAGCGCGAACGATAGAAGAGCTAAAAGAAAAAGGTTATTGGGTAGTAGGCACGGATATGGGTGGTCAAGATTATCGCTCTTTAGAATATGACTTTCCAGTATGCCTTGTGATCGGTAATGAAGGCAAAGGGATGAGCCGTCTAGTAAAAGAAAAATGCGATTATATTGTAGGTATTCCCATGAAAGGAACTGTCTCGAGCTTGAATGCTTCAGTATCTTCAGGGATTCTCTTATATGAAATCCTTAATAAACGTTTTCCACTATAGGAGGACGAAGATGGAATATGAAATAAATGAATTAGTATATATGAGCCATTTCGCTGATGAGATAGTCGAAAAGGCTCTTTTTAAACATTTTGAAGGACTATTAGTTTATATCGTAAATGAAGAATTAAAAGCTTTTCAATGTTTGATGATGTATCGTGATGATTTAATACAAGAAGCTTGGATTAGTTTATATCATGCCTTAGATTATTATCGTAATGATAGAAATACTTCTTTTAATACTTTTATGAGTCTAGTTGTAAAAAGAAGTATTAAAAGAGCTATCAATGTTTATTTAAGTGAAGGACCATATAAGAATAATCAAGTATATAGTTTAGATAATTGTATTAATGAAGCTTCATTTACCTATGGTCTTAAAAGTAATAATCCGATGTTTGAGCCTGAATATTATTTAGATTATAAAGAAGCTGAGGAAGCTTGGTTAAAGCTAATTAATAATTTAAATGATAAAGAAAAAGATACATTAAGACTCTGGGCTAAGGGAAAGAAATATAAAGAAGCAGCTGAAGAATTAAATATCTCATTTAAAACTTATGATGGAAGGAAACAATCTTTAAGAAAAAGAATAAAGAATGAATTTATAAATAGATGAATTTATTATTCCTATTATTAATTAGTCTAGTTATTTTGTAGTGTATAATTAATTAATGGAAACTTTAGTAGAAATATATGATGATGAGATGATCTTGAATCTCATAACATCTTTAAATTTAAGACCACAAAAGACTATTTTTCTTTATGAAAAAGATCAAGAAGATAAAATTCATAATAAAGTAATACATCGTTTAATTCAAAATGAAATTGAATATTTATTATTTGAAGAAGAGACAATTATCGAAGAATTAAAGAAATTAGATAATGTTAGTTTTGATATACATGGTGGTAATAATTTAGCGATAACCATAGTTTCACAAATTGCGAAAGAGAAAAATGCGCCATTATATTTTCCAGATTTAAATAAAAATATTATGTATTCCATAAAAGATAATGAATTACATAGCGAAGATTTAATAAGACCAAAATTAATGGTCAAAGATATTATTGGTTTATATGGAGCTAGCGTTAGAAATTTACCAGAAGTTACTTTTGATGAAGAGGGACGTCATACGGTAGATAAGATGATGCAAATTAAAAGAAAGAATTCTAAAAAATGGGTTACTTTTACTAAATTGATGAGCTCTTTACATAAAAAGCATGGTTTAAATAGTGATTGGATATTAGATGATTCTTCTTTTAAGCTATATAAAAATATTTTCCAAGAATTAAGAGAAGTTTTTGAATATGAAGAGAATTATAAAGGCAAAAATAGAATCAGATTAATTAATCCTGATTATTTATTATTGATAAGTGATACAGGGGTGGCTTTTGAATATGATACTTATTATCAAATGGTAGAGAGCGGAGAATTTGATGATGTAGATATTAGAGTGAATATTGATTGGAATGGGGAACCTTTCAATCATGAAGATCCTAATAGTGAATTAGATGTTATGGCCACAAGAAATGGTAGATTGATATCAGTATCTTGTAAGAGCGGTAAATATGATCAACAAGCTATATATGAAGTAAAAGCTAATGCGGTTAAATTTGGGGGAAATAGTAGTATATCTGTCTTAGCTACAGATACTGAAAAAGATCACCCTGAATTAGTAGAGAAAGCAAAAGAGATGGATGTATTTTTAGCTGAACATAAATTAATGTGGAATAAAACATTTGTGAAAGAGCTAATTTCATGGATCGATAATAAACAACATATTATGTGATTGTTGTGGGGAATATTATTTTTTACTGTTTAAAAATAATATTTAACATATAATATTTTAGTTGCTTAAAAGGAGAAAGAATGAGCGAAATACAAGAACCTAAAAGAAAAGTGGGAGCCGGATTCTTCTGGCTAGTTCAATTAATAGCTTCTATTTTACTTGTATTAGCTGTATATACAACGAATCTATTACCACTTTCATGGGTATTTTATCTTATTTCATTTTTATCATTATTATTAGTTATCACCGGTTATTTATCTTTTAAATTCTATCGTAATGGTTTTATAAAATTCATCGATATTATTTTAAGTGTATCTTTATTAGTTTGTGCCATCATCTTCCCTTACTACAATGCGAAAGTTTTAAAATTATTTGATTCTTTATCCAACAATAAAGCAAGAATAAATCTATATGTAATGAAAGAAGATTATAAAAGTGCTCATCCTGATTATTTCTTTAATTTAGAATCATCAGATAATCTACAAGATTATGCATATAGTACTTTTATTACAAGTATGGAAGTAGACGGTGAAAATCAAGCATATGCCCTAAATGAAGTTAGTAAAGAAATAGGTAATTCTTTTAATACAACTGATCGAGATTCTATCTTAGCTGCAGTTGAAGCTTTATATCTAGGCGAAGGGGATGTTTTAGTGATGAGTCAAAGATATGAAAGCTTTATTAGAGATACAGAAGCATATGAGAATTTTAAAAATGAAACAAAAATAATAGCTAGTTATGAAAGAGAAGTTGATACTAATACAAGAAAAGGTGATGCTAGTTTAACGAAAGCGCCATTTGCGGTATTTGTGGGTGGTAATGATGAAGAAGGAGAATTGAGTGTTGAAGGTAGAACGGACGTTAATATTGTATTAGTAGTTAATCCTAATACTGGTCAAATGATTCAAGTCAATTTACCACGTGATTCTTTTATTCCTAATCCTGATTATGGTTATGCAAATGATAAATTAACACATTTAGGAATGAGTGGTATCGATAATACATTAGAAGGCTTAAGTAATTATTTAGGTCTATCCATCAATAATTATATTCTTATCAATTTCACTACTTATCGCGAAGTTATTGATTCGCTTGGTGGCATTGAAATATATAATCCTTATGCCTTTGGCTTCTGGGATAATCCTAATATTTGGTTTGAAGAGGGCGATCTTAAATTAGATGGTGAAAATGCCTTATTATATGTTAGAGAAAGAAAGACTTTACCTGATGGTGACTTTGGTAGAGTAATGCACCAACAAATAGTAATGAAAGCTATCATCAAAAAGCTTACCAGTAAACAAATGATTTATCGCTTAGGAAATGTATTGGATGGCTTACAAGGTAAATTCTTAACTAATCTAAGTAGCGAAGCAATATATGGCTTAACACAAAGACAATTAGCTGAAGGAACGGACTGGGATACGATATCTTACCGTTTGCAAGGTGATACTGGTTTAGATTATTGCGCGATTGCACCTGGTGAAGCTCTTTCGGTAGTATATCCATATGAATATCAAGTAGAAATAGTTAGAGAAGAAATCCAAAAACTATTAAGAGGGGAAACAATAACACAATTAGAAATATCAGAAGGAAATTGATTATGCAGAAAGATTTTTCGGTTTTGATGAGTGTTTATGAAAAAGAAAATCCTATTTACTTCCGCAAGGCAATGAATAGTATTTATAAATCTATTACTTTACCTATGGAAATAGTTTTAGTAGTGGATGGATATATCACAGAAGAATTAGAAGAAGTAATTAAAGAAAATGAGAAAAGAGCTATTAAATTAATAGTAGTACGATTAGAAGAAAGAGTATCTTTAGGTTTAGCTTTAAATGAAGGACTAAAAAAATGTAATTATGAATTAGTCGCAAGAATGGATACTGATGATTTAGTTAGACCATATCGTTTTGAAAAACAATATGAATATATGATGAATAATGAAGATGTTGTGGCGCTTGGTGGAGCAATATCAGAATTTATTGAAGAAGGTAAAACATATCGTAATAAATCGATGCCTTTAAGCAGTGAAGAAATATTAGCTTATGCAAAATTGCGTAATCCAATAAATCATATGACAGTAATGTTTAGAAAATCATATATTGAAAAAGTTGGTGGCTATCAAGATAAACAATATATTGAAGATTATGATTTATGGACAAGGTTATTGGTAAATGGTTATAAATTAAGAAATCTAAATGAAGTTTTAGTGGATGCTAGAATCAGTGAGAATTTTGAAGATAGACGAGGCGGTAAAGATTATTTTGAAAAATATAAAGCTTTTAGAGCCTACCAAAAAGATCTTGGTTTCTTAAATAATCTAGAATATTTAAGAGCTTTATCGATGACTTATATGATTACTAAAATACCTAATAAATTAAGAAGTATAGCTTATATAGGTTTAAGGGATAAATAAAGTGAATAATAAAAAAGAAATCTTTTTATATTTATTTTTTGGCTTACTAACAACGTTTATTAGTATATTATCTTTTTATATCTTTACTAATATATTTCATATTCATGAGCTAATCAGTAATATCTTAAGTTGGCTAATAGCCATGTCTTTTGCCTACTATACTAATTCTATTTATGTCTTTAAATATGATAATAATTCTAAACAAACTATCATCAAATTCTTTAGTGCGCGCTTATTATCATTAGGTATAGAAGAATTAATTATATTAATATTTGTAACATTACTTCATTATCGTGAAATGTTTATTAAATTAATAGCTCAAATTATAGTAATAATTTTGAATTATATCTTTAGTAAATGGTTTGTGTTTAAATAAATATATGCGTAAAAGATATTTATATTGGTTAATTGTATTTTTATATATCTTATTTATTTTTTCTAATTCTTTTCAAACCGGAGAAGCCTCAGGTAATATGAGCGCTATTTTGACTGTTTTTATTAATAGAATAATAAAAATTGATTTTGATAATTTACATCATATTATTAGAAAATTAGCGCATTTTATAGAATATTTTATTTTAGCTATCTTAGTAATATTCGCTAATAATAAAGCACCATTATTCAATAATAAATTTACAACAATATTTCTATTCATGGTTTTAGTCCCACTAATTGATGAATTTATTCAATTATTCATTGATGGAAGAGCAGGGACGCTAATAGACTGTATAATTGATATAGCTGGTTATGCTTTATATACATTGATATATTTATTAATAAATAGGAAGAAGGTTGATTATGATAAGTGGTTTAGTAAAAGAAATATATGAAGAAATAATTGAATTAAGAAGAGATATACATGCTCATCCTGAAGTAGGTATGGAAACAGTTGAAACAGCTAATAAGATATGCGCTAAATTAGATAAATATAATATTCCATATAAAAGAACTAATAATAATGGCGTGATAGCGGAAGTTGAAGGAAAAAAGAGTAATAAGATTGTTATGTTAAGAGGAGACAGTGACGCTCTTAATCAAAATGAAAAAACATCTCTTCCTTTCGCTTCTGTTTATGAAGGTAAGATGCATGCTTGCGGTCATGATTTTCATACATCCATGTTAGTGGGTAGTGCGATTGTGTTAAATAAGATGAAAGATGAATTTGAAGGTAAGGTTAGATTTATTTTTCAACCAGGCGAAGAGATAGCTGATGGCGCTAAACATATGATTGAAAATGGAGCTATGGAAGATGTGGATATGGGGTTAGGCATACATTTAGATCCTTTAGCTAAAGTAGGTGAAATAAGCGCCAGAAGAGGAGCGGACTGGGCAGCAGTAGATCATTTTTATATTACGATTAGTGGTAAGGGAGCGCACGGGGCCACACCACAAGATGGTATAGATGCCTTAATATGTGCAGCTTCAATAGTAACTAATATTCAAACAATCGTTTCTAGAGAAATAGATCCAATGAAACCATTAGTTGTAACTATTGGCAAGTTACATTCAGGAACATCTTTTAATATAATTGCGGAAAAAGCAGAATTAGAAGGAACATGTCGTTCATTTGATTTAGATATATATAATGCTTTACCTTCTAGCTTTGAAAGAATAATTAAAAATATAGCTAGTGCTTATAACTGTGAAGCAGAAATAGTATTTAATAGAGTAGCTAAACCTTTAATAAATAATGATGAAGCTTATGATATTTTAGAAAAGGCTATTGATAAAGTTGGTTTATCATTCTTTGAAGCTAAGCAAGCGATGATAGGTGAAGATTTTTCAGAGTATTGTGATTATGCACCATGTGTCTTTGCGCATTTAGGAAGTGAAGGAGGTCATCCTTTACATAGCCCATTCGTTAATTTTAAAGAAGAAACTATTATTAAAGGAATCGAATTAGAAGTAGAATTCGCTTTAGAAGCTTTAAATAGTATTAATAAATAAAAAGTCAAAAAATGGATAATATACACTATATAAATTAGTGCTATTTTGTGCCTATTATGACCGTATATTAGTATTTTAATAATGTTAAAATAATAGTAGTTAAATATATGGAGGGAAGGAATGCATAAGTTTTTTTCGTGCGTGCTAGCTATAGCTTTATCATTAAATATTTTTGTCCAACCTATATCAGTTTTAGCCGAAGAAATAAAAGAACCTCAAGAAGAGATAAACGAAGAGGAAATAATAGAGAATACTGAAGAAGAAAAAGAAGAAGCTTTTCTTATTGAAGAAAATGAAGAAATAGTGGAAGAAGAGATAATAGAAGAGAATATTGAAGAAGCAGAAGAGATAATAGAAGAAGAGCTACTAGCAGAAGAATTAATAGAAGATGAAGTAGTAGAAGAAGTATTAGAAGAAATAGAAGAAATAAAGATAGAAGTAGAAAAGACAGAAAA
>CACZTC010000069.1 GCA_902784015.1 uncultured Erysipelotrichaceae bacterium
CTAAAGAAGAAAAGAATAATGAGTAAATCATTATTTTTTTTATGGAAATATACTCTTTTCAATAAATATATTAGGTGAAAGGAGTAATCATGAGAAAAATAATTGTCGAAATTGATCAGCTTTTATCCTGTGCTGGTCGCATTGAAGATACTAACCAGGATTATGCTCATAAAGTTGGTGAATTCTTTAATACTGTTGAAGCAATGGCTAATGCTTGGCAAGGAAAAGATAATACAGCTTTTACATCTAAGATTTCTAAGTTTAATGGGGATTTTAGAGCTCTTTCATTATTATGTTCACAATATTCAGAATTTTTAAGAAATAGTGCTAGAGCTTATGAAGAAACACAAAATGAATTAACTAATCAAATAAATCAATTGCAACAATAAAAAGGAGGTATAAATTATGAGTAATATTAATATTTCATTAGCTGAAGTAAGTGAAACAGCTTCTAAAATGAGAAATCTAAATATGATGATGTATGAAGATTTAGAAATGATGAAAAAAGATATGAATTCATTAGATGTTTCTTGGATTAGTGATGGTAGTAATGAAATCAGAAATAGATTTAATTTATTATCAAGTAAATTTGATGAATATAAAAATGTAATTGATTCTTATGTGAATTTCCTTGAGCTAACAGTATCTAGCTATGATTCACTAGAAACAACTATTACTAATAATGCTTCGGGCATACAATACTAAATTAATAAAAATATTAATGGCATTGATACTGCCTATTATGTTTTTAGGATGCCATAAAAATGAAGTAGTAGGAATGACATTAGGTGAATGGATAAGTGAGATTAATGATAAAGCTGGTTTTGTATATGAGGATGATATAGGACCATATTTTATAAACATACAAAAAGATAATGTCTTTTATGAACCAGTTCAAAATGCCGTATCATGGGGTGTGCTAGAAACAGCATATCCCTTTAATGATAGGGATTTACTTACAAGAGAATGGGTTGCATATACTTTATCTAATTTAATTGATAAAGATATAAGAAGCGAAACTAAGATAGCTAAAGATATCAATAATTCTATATTCCAAAATGAAATCAATCATGTAATTTCTATTGGCTTAATGAATGTAGATAAAAGAAATAAATTTTATCCTACTGAAATAATCTCGAAAGATGAAGCTTTAAAATTATTAGAAATAGTAATTCAATATATTAATGATAGAGAAATAAAAGAGAATATTGCTGATATTGATTATAAAGAAGATCTACATTTTTATAATATTAGCGAAGATAATATTAATACTAATGAAATAAGTCTAGATCAAGATTTTCAAATTGGCGATATATTAGAAAGCGAAATCAACCTATATAAAGTAATTGATATAAATAATGATAAGGCATATTTAGAAGAAATAAATGCTTTAGATATAACTGAAGAAAGTCATATTTCAGGAAATATTGATATAAGTTTTGATGAAGCAGAAATAATAGATGGTAATGGTAATATCATACAAAATAGATCAAGCTCTACGCATAATATAGAGCTTTTGAAAGTTTCTAAATTATCAAAGAATTATCATTTAAATGGATATTTAATTCATTTAAATGTTAATAAAAGTGGTATATCAGCTACTATTACTAAAGAATATAAATATGGTACAAAATTCATCTCTTCATTAAGTATAAATGGTATTAATGTGAAATATGATTGGCATAGTAAAAAGGATGATATTGATGATGCATATATTAAAGTAACTAATAATTTTGAAGAAAGTATTACTGTAAAGAATAATTATTCAAATCATAAATATTCCGATTTTGAAAATCTAAGTGGAAAAGACTTTTTTAATATAATACAAACATTATTTAAAGATAAAAGTGATGTAGTTGAAGCAGTTTTACCAATATGTACAATTAATGTACCAATACCTGGGACACCCGCAATTAATATAAAACTAAATCTTGAATTAATGATTAGCGCAAGCGGGAAAATGGAAGTAGTATTTAATCAAAATGGATATTTTGGTTTTGAAAAAAGAGATAATAAGTATCGTTTAATAAAAGACTATCATGGACAAGGTAATGCAAGCATTAATGCTTCATTTAGTGCTACTTGTTTAAATAGAATATCTGTAGATTTTATAAAAAGTGAAATAATTGATACTGCTATTGAATTAGGAGCAAAA
>CACZTC010000070.1 GCA_902784015.1 uncultured Erysipelotrichaceae bacterium
AATGCTAGTGCAAAATCGCATTATAATTCGATGAATGTCTTAAGTATGCATGCCTTAATTGGCGCTTATCAAAAAGATGGCGAAAAATGGCTAAAAGAATTAAAGAAAGTTTTAGAAGATAATATGGATTATGCATGTAAATTTATTCAAAAAGAATTTGAAGGTATTTCATTTATCAAGCCTGAAGCCACATATATGATCTTTATAAATTGTAAAGACTATTGTGAAAAGAATAATATTTCATTAGAAGAATTAATTAATAGAGCTTGGTCTTATGGTGTATATATTCAAAATGGAGAGCCCTTCCATGATGAATATGGTATTAGAATTAATATAGCTCTTCCAAAAAAGAGATTAATTGAAGCTTTTGATAGACTAAAGAAATATGTCTTTATTTAGTCCTCATTTTTTTTAATTTTAATTATTCTTTCTCTTTCCTTTTCTACATCAATATGAATGCCATCATCTTTCATAATATGATTATCAGGATTAATAAAGATCTGATTATTAATCCACCATTCATAAGTAAATTTATATTTATTATTATCTTTTGGTATACTACCAAGTTTTTCTTCTATTCTCTTTATGGGTACCAATTCATAATTACATATATGAATATTCACATTAAAATAATTAGCTAAATCTAAATGTGAATTATGTAAATGTCCATGGATATTCAGAATATCTTTATCACATAATTGTGGTTCATGACTTAATAAGATTCTTTTTTTAAGATAATGTGGATATTCATAGAATTCATCAAATAATTCTTTATAATATTCTTTACTTGCATAATCATGATTGCCAATTAGAAAATACTTTTTCCATTCAACTTCTCTAAGCCATTCTAATTTATTCTGATTGCCTATATCCCCCAACAAATAAAGTTCATCATTCTTTTTCATCTTTTTTTTAATTGTATTAATGATGAATTCATCATGTTCTTGGATAGAAGAAAACTGAGTTCTTTCGAACTTAATAATATTTTGATGACCTAAATGTAAATCACTAGTAAAATAAATCATTTTTAAGACTTAATTAATGTTTTAACTATTTCTCCTATATACATATAGTGATAATCTTTCTCAGGATAACATGCTTCTATTATTCCTTTATCAATAAAACAATCTTCTTCTAGACGTTGCACATATAATTTACGACATATTATTACTAATTCAGCTTCTTCATAATAAACTGTATTATTATCAAAGATTGGTGTTAAACCAACTTCTTTAATCTTATCTAAATCTCTTCCTGATTTAGAGCCTAATATACCATGCATATTTTTATCTTCATCTCTTAATTTACATAATGAAAAATATTCATTATTCTCCATGAATTCATTAGTATATCTTTGCGGTCTCACAAATACATTAGCTACAGGGAAATGTCCATCAAAGCCTTTCTTACCCCATAATGTGCCAAAAGTACCCCATGAAATTGTCATTCCATTGAATCCTTTTTCATCTCCTGCAGATAATAATAGCCAATCTTCTCCTACTAATTTTGATGGTGAGAATACTAAATTCTTAATTTCTACTTCTTTGAATGCCATAAATAATCCTCCTCTTATAATAATTCTTTCATAAATGCATCATAATTGCTTGTATCATACTCTTGTGTATATATCGCAAAAGCTATTTCCGTAAAATATTGATTATATTCTTTCATTAATTCTTTATAAGCTTTAGAAACAATATAAGGATCATTCGCAAAAGCCCCACAACCAAAAGCACCTAAAACTAATATATCCACTTTATTATGTAAGGCCACTTCAATGATACGCCTTCCTCTTTTAAGATGAATATTATATAGATCGATATCCTCACCTGCATAATCTTCTTTTAAATAATTATATAAATCCGGTGCAGCTGAGCTAATTATATCTACTTTATACCAATCTTTTTCATCTAATAAGGTTGGATATGTAATATCATCTTTAAAAACAATAATATCTGGAGTATATATGCACATATCATTATGAAGTGGATTATACATAGCTCTATTAGCGCCATAATAATTATCCCAAAGATATTTAGTTGAAAGAGCTGGATATAAAGTGGAAGTACGACATAAACATTCCTCTTGTGCTTTAGCACCAAATTCAACACCGCCTCCCGGATTAATAGCTGACGCAAAATTCAATACAGCAACTTTTTTATTAGGATATTCTTTTATTAATCTTCTTGCGCATTCAAAGCTTCTTTCTTTACTTACTTCAATTAATCCTTCTTTTTGTGTAGGCACATAAGGAATATTAGCTACTTCATCATAAAGAAGAGTATTATCGATTGTATGATTAATGGCTTCTTTTAAAATTTCATGATCACTATATATATTTTTAGTATCAATAAATATAGCTTCTAATTTATTAGCTTTCATAATTTTACCTTTTAAATTCTATTATTAAAAATCTATGTTTTAACATAGACTCTTTTATTCATACTTAGGTTTATACCTAAGCCATATATCATTATTCTTTAATTGTTTTACTTCTAATAAATCAAAAGCGATCGCTCTATCATTATCTTGAAACATTGATCTATCAAAGATAGTTGGTTCATCCCTTTCCGCTCCCGCAATAGGCGCAATTACAATACTGAGCTCATCAATTAGTTGATTTTGAAGTAATGACCAATTCAATACTCCTCCTCCTGTTACTAAGCATTTATTTATTTTTAATACATCTTTTAATTTAGTGATTAATAAATTTACATCTAATTGTTTATCGCCCGCAAAAAGATAGGATATATTCTTATCATTTAGATATTGAATATAATTATTAGAAACTTGTTTAGATAAAACTACTACTATTTCACCTTTTTCGCCATAGCTTTCAACAATATTATTTTCAAAATTCAAGGTTCCAAAAGCATCAATACAAATGAAATATTTATTTAAGCCATAATTATAAATATTATCTTTCTTATCATATTCTTTCTTAGCTACAGGAAGATCTTTAATATAACCATTTGCGTAAGTCAAAGAACATGTTACAGTGCCAGCCATAATAGCTTCTGCATTATATTCTTTGTAAATTTCTTCATATAAAAGTATTGATTTTTTTATTTTTTGATGCGAAAACATGCTTCCTTCAATTCTTCCATCAATCGAAGATAAAACATGACAAATGATATTTATATCTTTATTCATAACTATACCTCAACAATAGTATCTCATATATTAAACAGCTATAAAATAAGTATTATCGATTATTATTAAGTTGCATTATAATATATAAGAAAGTGAGGGGTATATATGATTTGTCCTAAATGTGGAAAAGAAAATGATAATGATGCCTTATATTGTGGTGGTTGTGGAGCTTCATTAATCGAAATTAATACTAGCTCTGATATTGCGCATAAGATAAATGATAGTAATGACAAAGAAGAAATAAAATTAGTATTAAAACCAAATACTGATGCAGAGATTTCTAGAATTGAAGATTCATTAAACAAAGAGGAAGAAGATCTTCGTGATGTTTTATCATCTACAACAACTGCTGCTGTACAAATGGGCAATGCTCAAGCGCAAACCGTAGTGCATCAAGCAACTAATGAAGTAGAAGAAAATTTACCTAATTTAGAACTTCCACCTACAAAAACAGAAGAATTAATCGCTCAAAAACAAAAAGAAAAAGCTGAAAGAGATGCTCGTTTAGAAGCACAAAGAAGAGAATTAGAAAAAGAATTAAATGCGAAAAAAGAAGCTCCTAAACAAGAAAAAGTAAATACGCAAATGAGCGATGATAAATTCAAAGCTATTCTTTCTTATTTCTTACCTATAACTTGGATTATTGCTTACTTTATGGCTGGTAAGAATAGATCAGATTATCTAAATGATAAATTGAATGAATCTTTAGTTCTAAATATTCTTCATATTTTAAGATTCTTACCGCTTGTTGGTAATATCGCTTTTGCTTTAGCTATCATTCTTAAGATTCTAGGTATATTTAATACCTATACAGATAAGAATGATAAAATCCCATATATCAGTGATATAAAGCTTCTTAAAAAAAAATGGTAATCATATGATTACCATTTTTTTATTTTAGGGTTGCATACATAACTGCTTTAATCGTATGCATTCTATTTTCTGCTTCATCGAATTGTCTAGCTTGTGGACCAAGGAATACTTCATCATTTACTTCCATCGCATCCAATTTATATTTTTGATATATCTCTTCACCTATTGTTGTTTCGCGATCATGGAAAGATGGCAAACAATGTAAGAAGATAGCTGTAGGCTTAGCTAATTTCATCAATTTACCATTAACCTGATACTTCTTTAGCATCTTTATACGCTTATCCCATAATGAAGCATCTTCACCCATTGATAACCAAATATCTGTATATACAACATCACAGTTCTTAGCACCTTCTTTAATATCTTGGGTTAATTCAATTTTACCGCCTGTTTCTTTCGCAATCTTTTTACATGTTTCTACTAAATCTTTATTTGGCATTAATTCTTTTGGACCGCAAGCACAGAATGTCATTCCTAATTTAGCGCATACTACCATTAATGAATTTGCGACATTATTTCTAGCATCCCCAAAGAAAGTTAATTTTCTATTTCTAACATCACCAAATTCTTCTTGAACAGTCAATATATCCGCCAACATTTGGGTTGGGTGGAAATCATCTGTTAAACCATTCCATACAGGCACTCCCGAATATTTAGCTAAATCTTCAACTACGCTTTGTTTATAGCCACGATATTCAATGCCATCATACATTCTTCCTAATACTTTAGCTGTATCAGCTAATGATTCTTTTTTGCCCATTTGGCTTGATCCTGAATCAAGGAAAGTTACACCCATTCCTAAATCTCTAGCAGCCACCTCAAAAGCGCATCTAGTTCTAGTACTAGTTTTTTCAAATAATAAAACTACTTGTTTATTAGTTAAATATTTATGCTCCTCTCCTGCCATCTTCATTCTTTTAAATTCACTAGCTAGATTCAATAAATATTTAATCTCTTCAGGTGTATAATCTAATAATTTCAAAAAACTTCTTCCGCTTAAACTAATTGGCATGTCACATTCCTCCCTCTCTTATTAATGGCATCGTCATGCACCTTGGGCCGCCTCTTCCTCTTGATAATTCAGCACTAGGAATCTCTATAACTTCTATTCCTGCTTCTTTTAATATATTATTAGTTGTTTCATTTCTTTGATAAGCAATTACTTTGCCTGGTGCAAGCGCAAAAGCATTAGCACCATCATTCCACTGCTCTCTAGCTGAAGCAATAGGATCATCCCCACCGCAATAAATCATCTTAACTTTATCAACATTAGTATATTTAGCTAATACTTCTTCTAAACTTTTTTCTATTTTTCTAACATTTAAGTCTTCGGCGTTATCACTAATTACAGGGGTTATCTCATATATTTCGATATCTTTTAAGATATTAGGATGAATAACATAAGTATCAATATTAACTCTAGTTAAAACAGTATCTAGATGCATAAAGGCTCTAGTTGGAGGGATCTTAATAGCTAATACAGTATTTATTTTGACAGTTTCATCATTAAATAAATTATGAGCTATCTTTTCAATTGCATCACAAGAAGTTCTTTGCGATATTCCTATCATCAAAACTTCTTCATTAAGATTCATCACATCGCCACCTTCAACATTCGCAAATTCATTACGATTATAATATTTCTTAACATCTATAAAATCAGGATGATATCTTAGGATATAATCAGCATAAATTGTTTCTCGATTTCTAGTAGTAAATCTCATTCTTGGAACTATTACACCATTACCAAGACTAGCCATTAAATCTCTTTGAAAATATAAATTAGGCATTGGATCTACAATCAAATCATCTACAGGCGCAATTCTATCTTGTAGAGAATAAGCTTTAACTTCTCTACCCATCTCTTCAAGAGTTACCCCTTCCATGGTTTTTAAAATTAAATCTTTACCATCATAATTATTAATTAAATAATTATATAATTTATCTTTCCATCTTTTAGTTTTAATATTAGCTTCATCTAACCACTGATAAATAAAATCCTTTTTAAGATCAGGATTATCCTCTAATACTTTCGTCATTAAATCTTCTAAATATACTACTTCAACCCCATTATCCCTAATCACTTGCGCAAAATGATCATGTTCTTGCATGGCCACAGTTAAATAAGGAATATCATCGAAGAGTAATTCTTGTAGTCGATCGGGAACTAGATATAAAAGCTCTTTTCCTGGACGATGTAATAAGACCTTTTTTAATTCTCCTATTTCTGTAAAAACATTAATACCTTTCATAAATTTACATTTTCTCCGGAGCGCTAACACCAATTAAATCTAGCGCATTTTTTAAAGTTATACTGATAGCTTTAACTAAACCTAATCTTTGATTAGTAAGCTCAACATCATCAGGATTATTCACTCGATTAGAATTGTAGTAACTATGAAATAGTTTAACCAAATTAATAATATAATCAGTCATCTTATTAGGTTTTCTTAATGCTGCAATTTCACCAACCATCTTAGGGAATTCACTAATTATTTTTAATAATTGAAGTTCTTTAGCATCAACTAAACGATCATAATCATCTACCATTTCAAATTCTTTAATATCTGGATTATGTAATAAGGAATGCATACGTGAATAAGCATATTGCGCATAATAAACAGGATTATCACTATTCTGTTCTTTCGCTAATGATAAATCAAAATCCATATGCGTAGCTACATCTTTAGAAACAAAGAACCATCTTGCGGCATCTACACCTACATCTTCACATAATTCTCTAATCGTAATTGCATTACCTGTTCTTTTTGACATTTTTACTTCTTCGCCATTTTCAACCATTCTTACCATTTGAATGATATCTACATTTAATGTATCTTCAGGATAACCAAGAGCGACTAAAGCAGCTTTCACACGTGGTATATAACCATGGTGATCTGCTCCCCATAAATCCACTAATTTTTTATAACCTCTTTCAATTTTATATACATGATTAGCGATATCAGGCGTCATATAAGAATAAGTACCATCACTTTTTCTTAATACTCTATCTTTATCATCCCCATATTCAGTACTCTTAAACCATAAAGCACCATCTTTTTCATAAGTTAAATCTTTTTCTTTCATTAAATTCAAACAATCTTTTATACGCTTTTGATCATCTGCATAAAACATTGTTTCATGAATCCATGAATCTATTTTAACTTTGAAGGTTTTCAAGTCAGCATCTATCTTCTCTAATTCTTGTTTTTTACCTTCTTCCATAAAATATGTAAGACGCTCTTCTTCAGGTACATCTAACCACTTATCACCTTCATTTTCAGCTATCTTATAGGCGATATCTTTAACATCTTGGCCGTGATAT
>CACZTC010000071.1 GCA_902784015.1 uncultured Erysipelotrichaceae bacterium
AAATCAGGTGGTTATAATCATTATTATTTAGTTGATGGTAAGGGCCTAAGAAAGATGGCAATCCTTAAAGGCGAAGAAATAACATTAGAAGTATATAGTGATTATCCAGGTCTACATTTTTATACTGCTAATTTTAAATCACCTTTAGTATTAAAAGATCAGCGTGCTGTAGCAGGTAGGGCAGCTTTATGCTTAGAAGCTTCTTATCATCCTAATGCGATTAATTATGAAAGTATTGAAGAAAAACCATTATTACTTAAAGAAGAAACACAAATTCATGAAATAGATTATCGATTAATATCTGAACCTAAAGCTAAAAAAGAATTATTAGATGAAGATTATCCAAAAGAAAAAATTGAAGCTTTAAGTAATCAAGCTAAAGCATCTAAATGGCATGCAAATTATCATTATGAAGCTAATTGTGGAGAAATAAAAAGTATTACAAGAATTAATTATCAAGATTCTTATTATATTGATTATGTATGGAAACCATTATTAGATGAAGATTATACTTACTGGCGAAAAATCAAAACTAGTGATTTAACTAATTATGATGAAAAAGATATTACTTTAAGAAGTGATACTATTTGGGATGATGATGGTTGTTTAGATGGCTCTTCGTTTATTGATGGTGGGGTTGAATATATCATCTATAACGGTAAACATATTGATTTCAATAATATTATCCATAATTCTATATTAATTGCGAAAGTTGATAATGAGGAAATTATTAAAGGGAGAAGACCATTATTAACGCTTGAAAGTGAAGCTAAATATCCTTTGATAATTAAAGAGAATAATCTTTATTATTTATTAATATCTTGTGAAGGTTATGAAAAAGTATATAAAACAGATTCTTTATTTAAGGAATGGGAAGAATTAGGAAAGCTTAAATTAAAAGTAAATGAAGATATCTTTGATGATATTAAAGATGTTTTAGTTAAAAAGATAGATGATATATTTTTACTAATTTATAGCGATAATAATGAATATTATTATTCTATCGGGATACTTAATATAGGTAATTTATATTTCCAAAGTGAAGCAGTTAATAAATTAGATGAAGGTTTTGATTTTAATAAGCCATTTATTTCTAAAGATAGAAATATCTTATTAGGTATCTTAGAAAAAGAACCATTAACACTTAATGAAGGTTATTCAGGAGCATTATCTATACCTAGAGAATTAATTATTCAAGATAATAAATTAAGGCAAGTTCCAAAATTAGAAATAGAGAAATTGAATAATGAAATCATTTTCTTAGTTGAAGATGAAATGATTAAAAAAGATAATATGCAAGGTAAAATGCCTGCCCATGCTATTATTCAATTAGATAATCTAAATGAAGAAAGCTTTGAATTCGATTTGTGGGCGAAAGAAAAAGAGAATGGTTTAGTTATCAAATATGAAAAATATACACATAATTTCATCGTTGATAAGAGTGATTTAAGTGATGAAATAAATAAAATAGTCGTTAAGTTAGATAAGGCTTGCGATAAATTATCAATATTTATTGATGGCAGCATCGTCGAAATATTTGTGAATGAAGGCGAGAAAGTATTTACTTTAAGAATCTTCCCTGATGAGATTAGAAGATTAATAAGAATGAGCGCTAAAGATGTTAATTTAAAAATATATGAAATAAAGAAATAATAAGAGGCTGAGGCCTCTTATTTGCGTTATAATTGAATATCTTTAAAAAAGAAATTAATATTATGACATGATATTTAGAAAAGCTGAGATTAAAGATATTGATGATATTTTAGATTTATTAAGTCAGGTTTTAGAAATACATGCTAAGCTTAGACCAGATATTTTTATATCTCAGACAACTAAATATAATAAAGATGAAATTAAAGATATTATTAATGATCCTAATAGACCAATTATTGTTTGCGAGGCAAATGAAAAAGTAATTGCTTATAGCTTTTGTCGCATTGATGAGATAAAAAATAATAATATGCATTATGCCAAAGCTTTATTCATTGATGATTTATGTGTAGACGAAAAATATCGACATCAAGGAATAGGCGAAAAGATATATAAAAATATTAATGAATTAGCTAAAGAATTAGAATGTGACTATGTATATTTAAGTGTTTGGGATGGTAATGAAGAAGCTATAAGCTTCTATAATAAAATAGGTTTTAAAATAAGAAGCATGGTAGTGGAAAAGGTTATAGATGATGAATAAAGAAGAAAAATTAAAAAAATATAATGAATGGGTTTTTAAACAATCTGCATATAATATGGCATTAGCCTTAATTAATTATGACAAACTCACAGTAGCTCCTATTTCAGGAAGTGATTTTCGTGAAAAAAGAAGTGCCTTTTTAGCAGGTGAAGCTTTTTCAATTTCTACAGATAAAGAGATTTTTAAGATCATTAAAGAATTAAAAGATGATGAAAGCTTAGATCCAGCAACTTCAAAAGCTTTAAAGATGTATTATAAGAAAATCAATAATCTTATGTGTATTCCTAAAGAAGATTATATTGCGTATTATCAATTAGTAAGTCAATCTTATAATGCTTGGCTAGAAGCCAAAAATAAAAATGATTATAAGATCTTTGAACCTTATCTAAAAGAAATAATAGAGAGTCAGAAAAAGATATATGGCTATCGAGATAGTAAAGAAAGTATTTATAATCAGATGTTAGATGATTATGAAACTGGCATGAAAGAAGAAGATTATGATAAATTCTTTTATTCTATTAAAAATAGATTAATACCTTTTATTAATAAAATAATAAAAGCTAAAAATATTAATGATGCATTCTTATATAGATCTTATGATATAGATTCACAAAAATTATTTATGCATGAATTAATTAATTATTTAAACTTTGATAGATCATGGGGTTATTTAAGTGAAAGTGAACATCCATATACTACTTGGATGTGTGAAAATGATTGTCGTACAACTACTAAATATATTAAATATAATATTTCTGCAGCTATTCTAAGCACTATTCATGAGGTGGGTCATGCGACTTATGAACATAATATTAGTGATGAATATGATGGGATGATATTATCCGAAGGTGTATCATGTGGTATGCATGAATCACAATCTAGACTATTTGAGAATTATCTAGGTAGATCTTTAGCTTTTTGGCAAAATAATTTTTCTAAATTAAAAGCCTATTTTCCAAATGAATTAATGGATGTTGAAGTCGAAGATTTTTATAGAGCTATTAATAAATCTGAAATATCTTTAATTAGAACAGAAGCTGATGAATTGACTTATCCTTTACATATTCTTATTAGATATGAAATAGAAAAAGGTTTATTCAATGGCTCAATTAGTACCGAGAATTTAAATGAAACTTGGAATCAAAAATATGAAGAATATTTAGGCATAAAAGTAGAGAATGATAGAGAAGGTATCTTACAGGATATACATTGGTCAGATGGTAGCTTTGGTTATTTCCCTACATATGCCTTAGGTAGTGCTTTTGCAGCCCAATTCATGAATAAAATGAGAAAAGATATTGATGTAGATAGTTTATTAAGAGATGGTGAGTTCTCTATTATAGTTAACTGGTTAAAAGATAATATTCATCAATATGGAGCATTATATGATGCTAGAGATCTAATTGAAAAAGTGAGTGGACATGAGTTTGATGTCAATGAATATATTGATTATCTAATTGAAAAATATACAGAATTATATAATTTATCTTAAGAGATATACACCATTCATGAATGAAATGGTGTATATTTAATAAGGTTATTTTTATGACACAAAAAGAAAGTAAATTTAAAAGTTCATTAATTCTAGGAGGCTTGATTGGTACAGGCGGTTTATTTATCGCTAAATTAATTGGTTTAGTATACGCTATACCTTTATCAACAATTCTAGGATCAGATGCTTATATGGGCTATTATGGAACAGCTTATAGAATATATAGCTATATTCTAAATGTTTTTACAGCTGGCTTTCCTTTAGCTATATCATCAATCGTAGCTCAAGATGTAGTTAAAGATGATTATAAAACAGCTTTAATATTTAAAAGAATAGGTTTAATTACTTTAAGTATTACAGGCTTTATTGGGATGATATTAATGATGATATTATCTGGCATTATGGCTCCGACAATTGCGGTTGAAGGGGATATTAATATTGTCAAAAATGTTTTACGTCTATTGTCATTAGCTATTCTATTTGTGCCTATATTATCCGCTTTTAGAGGCTATTATCAAGGCCATAAAGAAATGAAACAATTTGCGTTTTCGCAAACTTTCGAACAAATCTTCCGTGTTGGCTTTTTATTGTCTTTTTCATATATCGCTGTTTATTTATTAGGATGGGAAAGAAAATGGGCTTTATATTTTGCGGTTGTTTCAACTAGTATTGCAGCTATTGCGGGTATTCTTCAATTTATCATCTTTGATCGTAAAGCATCAGTTGAGATAGAAGCTAAAGCTAATAATCAAATTAAAGAAACTAAATCTTTTGAGACTTTATTTAAAGAATTAATTAGTTTAGCTATTCCTTATTTATTCATGGCTATTATCGGTTATAGCGATGATTTGATGTATTCTTTATTATTACCAACTGGCTTAAAGCTAAGAGGCTATAACCAAGATGATATGTCTGTTATTCTTTCGGCCTTTAATTATGTTGGTACAAAAATGAATGCTATTCCGATGATCTTATCTCCTGGTTTTTCAGCAGCTCTTATCCCTCATATTTCAGAAGGAGTAGCATTAAAAGACTATAAACGTATTGGTAAGAATGTAAAAGATTGTATCAATATTATTCTTTATGTTGGTTTACCTATATCTTTCTGTATATTCTTATTCGCAGATGGTATATATCATTCTTTATTCTATACAAATAATTATATTTTATCGGCTGATGCTTTAAGATGGGTATCAATCGAAGG
>CACZTC010000072.1 GCA_902784015.1 uncultured Erysipelotrichaceae bacterium
AAAAGAAAGAATAAAAGAATTAAAGCATGGGGTAGATGTAATATCTTTAAGTGCGACCCCAATTCCTAGAACATTACAGATGTCTTTAGTAGGTGTAAGATCATTATCGCAACTTGAAACGCCACCACAAAATAGATATAGTGTGCAAACCTATGTAGTTGAAAAAGATGAAGGACTTATTAAAGATGCGATAGAAAAAGAATTAGCGCGAAAAGGCCAAGTTTTCTATTTATATAATGACACTAAAGAAATATATAATGTCGCGCGTAAACTACAAAAAAGTATTAGTGATGCCAGAATTGGGGTAGTCCACGGGAAGATGGATAGGGAAGATATTGAAGATGTAATGTATAGCTTTACTAAGGGTGATCTTGATGTATTAGTATGCACGACCATAATGGAAAACGGAATAGATATACCTAATGCGAATACTATTATTGTAGATAGAGCTCATACTTTTGGTTTAGCTCAGCTATATCAGATAAAAGGAAGAGTAGGAAGAAGCGATAGAGTAGCTTATGCATATTTATTAATACCACCAAGAAGAGTATTGAGCGAAATAGAAGAAAAGCGTCTTCAAGCAATTAAAGAATTCGCTAGACTAGGTTCAGGATATAAAATAGCTATGCGTGATCTTACTATTAGAGGCGCTGGAGATTTATTAGGCCCAGAGCAATCAGGTTTTATTGATACCGTAGGTATTGATATGTATATAGAGATGTTAGAAGAAGCAATAGCGCGTAAACAAAATAATATTGTTAAAGTCGAAGAAGAAAGTAAGAGAGCCAATATAAGCGATGCGGGTTATATTCCTAAAGAATTTGCGCCAGATGATTTTGATAAATTAGATATGTATCAAAAGATAGATCAAGCCAAAAATATTAATGATTTAAATAAATATAAAGAAGATACAATAGATCAATTTGGTAAATTACCAAAAGAAGTCGAAAAAGTATTTGCGAAAAAAGAAATAGATTTATATTTAAATGATGATATTGTCTCAGAATATAAAGAATATCCTAATCGTGGCGAAATAATCTTCACAAAGAAATATTCTGATAAAGCTGATGGTATAAAACTATTTGAAGATTATGCCAAATTAAATAGAGATATAGCGATAAAATATATAAATAAAAAAATCATCGCAATATTGCCGCAAAAGATTAAAAATCTCGAGATGATAATCAAAGTTATTGAGATAGCTAAGGAGGCAACAAAATGAGAGTAGATAAATATTTAAAAGTAGCAAGAATATTAAAAAGAAGATCCATATCCAAAGAGCTAGCTGATAATGATCGTATCGAAATAAATGGTAGAATCGCCAAAGCCAGTAGCGAAGTAAAAGTAGGGGACGAAATAAAAATAACTTTCGGTAATAGAGAATTAGGAATAAGAGTATTATCGATAGAAGAGGTTAAAAAGAAAGAAGAAGCTTCTGATTTATATGAAATAGTTTTTGAAGAAAGAAAAAGGCCTATTGAAAGAAGCGATGAAGAGTGATATAAAAAATAAGTAGAGATAATATGAGCGAGAAAAAAAGAGTAAAAAGAATAAAAAAGAAAAGAAGATTGACACCTTTAATGAAACTAGTATGTGTAGCTATCATAGCGGTGTCTGCTTATTTGATTTATCTTGTGAGTAAAGAAGTAGCTAGAACGGTTGAGCTAAGACAAGAATTAGCAGAAGTAAGAGAAAAGCTACAAGAAGTACAAGACGAAAATAACTTTCTCAATAATGAGAAAGCTAAATTACAAGATCCTGATTATATTGAAAATTATGCCCGCGGTAATTACATGTTATCAAAAGAAGGTGAACAAATATTCTACCTTCCAGCAGATAAAGATGAATAAAGCCTAAGGGCTTTTTTTGTTTGTAATAGAGAGGATTTGTAATAGAATAATTGTGTGTCTTTAGTATCAATAATTACTCCTATGTACTATAGCGAAAAGTATGTTGAAAGTTTCCTACATACAATGAGCGCGCAAGATTATAAAGATATTGAGATTATTTGTGTTGTAGATGGCTCACTAGATAACACATATCATCTTGCCTGCGAAGTAGCTAAAGAAGATAGTAGGATTAAAGTTATAAATCAAGAACATGCAGGTGCTGGAGAAGCTCGCAATGTAGGCTTTTCTATTTCAAAAGGGGACTATGTAATGTTTATGGATGTAGATGATTTATATCCTAAGAATTATGTTTCCAAAATGGTAAGCCTGATTGAAAAAACAGATGCAGATATTGGAGTATGTAAATTCATTGTAGATAACTCTTGGTGGAATGTTAAAATACCTAATCAAGGATATAATGGACGAAATATCAAAAGCGAAATAATGAAGCCTGATGAGATTAATAGTTTGTTTTGTGATATTAATGTAGTAGTTCATAATAAAATATTCAAAAGAAAACTAATTGAGGAAAACAATTTATCATTTTCAAAAACTACAAGTATTAATGATATTTCATTCATGTGCAAGGCTCTAGTTTGTGCAAACAAAATAGCTTTTATTAATGAAAGTTTATATACATATCGAAAATACCATAATAAAAATTCTATAACAACTAATCGCAAACAATGTAAAGAAGATTTGTTTACTGTATATGAAGATATATATGAATGGCTTAAAAGCCATAAAATTGAAAAGAAGTATCTAAAAACATTTTGCGAGAAATATAGAGGAAGTTTTCGCGCGACTGGTAAAACAGAAGAAGACGAAATATTCGCAAAAAACGTAGCTGATTATCTATTAACTAGCGAACCGTGGGTAAACATGCAAGGGAAAGAGTTACTTAAAGAAGCAGGCCTATATAGTGTTGCATCTAAAATTAGAAAAGCAATTAATAGCTTTAAGAAAGGTGAACATATTAAAGAAATTAGTGCGCAATATGATAATGAGATAAAGAATATAGACAAGATTAAAGAACTAATTAATAGCCATGGCCTAGCAAATATAAAGGTACCATTAGTTCAAGAGATTAAATGGGTTTTAGATGATCTTGGCCTAGAAAAATCAATAAAAACAACATTGCAAGATTATAGGATCAAATAAATGAATAATCAAGACATAAAAGAAGCTATTAAAGTATCTGTTATTATTCCTGTATATAAACCAGGTAGTGTTTTTAAACGCTGCTTAGATAGTATAACTAACCAAACACTAAAAGAAATAGAAGTGTTAGTTATAGATGATCAGGGCAAAG
Organism: uncultured Erysipelotrichaceae bacterium; assembly: GCA_902784015.1. GTDB lineage: Bacteria > Bacillota_I > Bacilli_A > Erysipelotrichales > Erysipelotrichaceae > Bulleidia. The sequence goes on from CACZTC010000072.1 coordinate 3,202, forward strand.
ATGGGGCTATTCAGTATGCGGAAGAAATAGCTCTTAAAGATAGTAGAGTAAAAGTAATAAAGAATGAAAAAAATATTGGCGCAGGTCCTTCGCGTAATAGAGGTATAGAAGAAGCAAGAGGCGAATATCTATCTTTTATTGATGCTGATGACTATGTGGAAAGAGATTATTATGAATTACTATATAAAAAAGCTAAAGATAATAATCTTGATATAG
>CACZTC010000073.1 GCA_902784015.1 uncultured Erysipelotrichaceae bacterium
GAGTGAACTAAGGTGGTACCGCGCGTCAGCGTCCTTGGATGAGGACGTTTTATTTATTTTAGAAAGGGAGGTCTATTATGGCTTATCAAACACCAAGAGGAACACATGATATTTTACCGGATGAGATATCTAAATGGCATGAGGTTGAAGATGTTGTATCTACTTTTGCAGAGCTTTATGGTTATCAAGAAATAAGGACACCATTTTTTGAAGATACTTCAGTTTTTAAAAGAGATAATGATAGTTCAGATATGGTCAATAAAGAAATGTATACTTTTGAAGTTAATGATCATTCATTAACTTTAAGACCAGAAGGTACAGCAGGAATTATTAGATCATTTGTTCAACATAAACTATATGGCTCAATCGAGGCTCCAGCTAAGCTATATTATATTGGTGCAATGTTTAGACATGAACGTCCACAAAAAGGCAGACAGCGACAATTTAATCAATTTGGAATTGAAAATATAGGGCTAAAAATACCTGAAGTTGATGCTGAAGTTATAGCTTTGGGTTATGACATTGTAAAAGAATTAGGTATAAAAAGCGTAAAAGTATTAATTAATACCTTAGGAGATGATGAAAGTAGAAATAATTATAGAGAAGCTCTAAAAGAATATTTCAAGCCTCATATGGATGATTTATGTGGTGATTGTCATAGACGTTATGAACAGAATCCTTTACGTATTTTAGATTGTAAAGAAGATGGCCATAAAGACATCATGAAAGATGCTCCTAAATTAAGTGATTATTTAAATGAAGAATCTAAAGAATATTTTGAAAAAGTATTAAAAGCTTTAGAGGCTTTAAATATCCCTTATGAAATTGATGAAAGATTAGTAAGAGGGCTTGATTATTATACTCATACTGTCTTTGAAGTTGTTTCAACTAGAGAAGATAGTTCTGCCCAAGCTACAATATTTGGTGGCGGTCGCTATGATCATTTTGTGGAATATTTTGGTGGCCCAGAAATGAGTGGGGTTGGTTTTGCGATTGGTCTAGAAAGATTAATTGATTTAGCGACTGATGAAGGTTATGAATTCCCTGATGAAAATGAATTAGATGTTTATGTCATAGGTCTAGGAGACGTTAAAAAAGAAGTATTACAAGTAATGAATATATTAAGACATAATTATTATATTTGTGATGGAAATCTTCAGGATAGATCATTAAAGTCACAATTTAAAAGTGCTGATAGAAGTAAGGCAGATTATATTGTGATAGTTGGTGAAGAAGAATTGAAAGAAGGAAAGATAAATATTAAATCTAATATAGATAAGGTACAAAAAACTGTAGAAATAGATAAATTGATTGAAACAATTGAAGGTTGGGAGAATATATGATTAGAACACACTATAATGGAAATCTAAGAAAAAGTGATATTAATACAGAAGTAAGATTAGTTGGATGGGTTAATAGAAGAAGGAATCTAGGTGCTATTGTCTTTATTGATTTAAGAGATGTTTCTGGCTTAGTTCAATTAGTCTTTAATGAAGATATCAGTGAAAAGGTAAAAGATGTTAGAAGTGAATATGTATTAGATGTTAAAGGTATAGTTCAAGAAAGAAAAGATGCTAACCCTAATATGCCAACTGGGGAAATAGAGGTTATTGTTAGCGAAGTGAATATTCTTAATTCATCTGATACACCACCAATTAATCTAAGTGATGATACTGATACTAGTGAAGATACTAGATTAAAATATCGTTATTTAGATATTAGAAGAGGTGTTATTCAAAATAATTTAAGGCTAAGACATAAAGTATGCATGTTGGCTAGAAATTATTTAGATAAAGAAGGCTTTGTCGAAATAGAAACACCAATTCTAGCTAGAAGCACACCAGAAGGCGCTCGCGATTATTTAGTTCCTTCACGTATTTATAATGGTAAATTCTGGGCTCTTCCACAATCACCACAAATATATAAACAATTATTAATGATAGGTGGAATGGAGAAATATTTCCAAATCGCAAGATGTTTTAGAGATGAAGACTTAAGAGCTGATAGGCAACCAGAATTCACCCAAATAGATATTGAAATGAGCTTTGCAGATGAAGAAGATGTATTTAAGACAGTTGAAGAATTAATGTCTGAAATATATAAAGGTACAAAAGGAATAGAATTATCAATGCCTTTTGAAAGATTGTCTTATCAAGATGCTATGAGAAAATATGGTAGTGATAAGCCTGATTTGCGTTTTGGTAATGAGATTATAAATATATCTGATATTTTTAATAATACTGAATTTCAAGTATTTAAGTCTATTCTAGAAAGTGGTGGCGAAATAAATGCGCTAAAATTTAATGGTTTAGCTAATGAATATTCACGTAAAAAGATTGATGAATTACAAGAATATTTAAAATTAGGTTTCAAAGCTAAAGCTTTAGCTTATTTAAAGATGGATAATGGTGAATTAAGTGGCTCAATAGTAAAACCATTAAGCGAAGAGGAAAAAGAGAATCTAATTAAAGCCTTAGATTTAAAAGATAATGATATTGTCTTTATTGTGGCAGATACTTTCAATATCAGTAAAGTTAGCTTAGGTGCTTTAAGAGTAAAAGTAGCTAGAGAGAATAATCTAATTGATAATTCATTAACTAAATTTGTTTGGATTACTGACTTCCCAATGTTTGAATATAATGAAGAAGAAGGTAGATTTGTTGCTTGTCATCATCCTTTTACCGCACCAAAAGAAGAAGATATAGATAAATTATTTAATGATCAAGCTAATGTATCATCTCGAGCTTATGATTTAGTTTTAAATGGTTATGAATTATTAAGTGGTTCTATCCGTATTCATGATCAAGATTTACAAGCTAAAGTTTTTGAAGCCATTGGTTTAACAATGGAAGAAGCTAAAGCAAGATTTGGTTTCTTCTTAGATGCTTTCCAATATGGTACACCTCCACATGGTGGCGTTGGGATTGGTTTGGAAAGATTAATAATGGTTTTAGCTGATACAGAAAATATTCGTGATGTAGTAGCTTTTCCAACCACAAATAGTTCATTAGATTTAATGAGTGATGCA
>CACZTC010000074.1 GCA_902784015.1 uncultured Erysipelotrichaceae bacterium
CAGTGTTTTTATTTCGCAAATTCTCTACTAGTAGATTTGTATGCTGTGCTATTCCACTACGATAAGGATAAATAGGTCCTAAAACTATAATTTTCATCATTAATTACCATGTTTATTGTCAATTATGTTGTCATCTTCACTACTATTTTGAGTATCATATTTTCTTACGCGATATTGTATATCTTCTATTAGTTTTCTATTGGCAGCTATGATATCTGCCTGCATTCCCATAAAGAAAGTCTGAGTAGCTAAAATAAAGAAGACGGCAGCTAGAATCAATGATTGAACATGCCCTTCCATTCCTAGCACGATGAATCTTATACCAATAATGAGGCCCGCAATAAAGAAAATAGCCGCAAATAGCCCGAAGAAAGCTAATGGTCTATACATTGAATAACTTCGAATAATTACTCCGGCAGATCTACGCATATAGGTCCACATACTCTTGAATAATCTGCTTTCTCTAAGCTCTTCATTTGTTCTAATTGGAACAGCTTTGATAGCTTGTTTGTTTCTGCCTGCTTGGATAATTGTTTCTAATGTATATGTATATTCATTAATAACATTTAATCTTAATGCGGCATCTCTACTATATGCCCTGAATCCGCTTGGAGCATCAGGAATATCTGTTTTACTTGCCTTTTTTACTACCCAACTTCCTAAATGTTGGAAAGTCTTTTTCTTTTTAGAAAAATGCTCTGTCTCATCGATTGGTCTTTCACCAATCACTTGATCAGCCTCTTTGTTTAGAATTGGTCTTACTAATAATTCGATATCATCAGCATTATATTGATTATCTGCATCAGTATTAACAATAATATCTGCACCTAATCTTAAACATGCATCAATTCCTGCCATAAAACCATAGGCAAGACCTTTATTACGCTTAAAATTAACAATATAATCTACACCTAATCTTTTAGCTTCTTCGACTGTTTTATCTTTACTGCCATCATTGATAATTAATACATTTATTTCATCAATACCTTCTATCTTTTTAGGTAAAGCATCAATTGCGACATGCAATGTTTCTTCTTCGTTATAACATGGTATTTGAATAAATAATTTCATTTTGGTACCTCGCTTCCCTCAATAATATACCATCTTTTATTGATAGTTTATATAATACAAATATATAACCCTCTCTTCCAAATAAAGGTTAACTTTAAATAGACTACTTGGGTTTAGTTCTAATCTCATTTGTGAAGTAGTAAAAGGTAATACTTTTATTATCTTTTCTTCATAATCAGTTAATCTTTCTTCAAATGCATCACGGAAATCACCAGAAACTAATATATATACATTTTCATATTTATCCTGGATGAATTCTTGTTGTTTATTCATATCTTCAAATTCAGGATATACATCTACATTATTCATATATTTCATCGGAATAGCATAGCATAACTGATTATAGCTACCATATATTATTACAGCACTATTATCATCTTCTATCGTGTCACATAATTCCTCAATAGCGTCCCATCTCATTAATGTATCATCTTTATATTTAGCTATCTTAAAAGATAATAATCCTTCAATTAATAAAGGAATTACTACTAAAGATATTAGTTTTCCTTTAGAATAATTCTTAAATAATGAAGCTGCATAGAATACAATAACAGGTATTATGTATACATAATATCTAGAAAAATAAAAGTAATAATGTATTTTGGGTTGGAATATACTACAATAAGCAATTACCACATACATGAATAAGACAAGATCTGTAATATTATTATAATTTTTCCAAAATTCCTTCTTTTTTAAATATGTAAGTATTATTATGATTACTATTAAACCACCAGAATATAAGAATATTCCTGTATAAGAAATATGGAATAATGCTTGAATTAGACCTCTACCATAATATGCTTTCTCTGCTGAAAATAAATCATCCATACTACCTGAATAATTTGCGATAGTAAAAACTTTATATACTGTATAACAAAGCATTAAAACAATAAGTGTTTTAGATAATAATTTATAATAATTATTTGCTTTTTCTATTTTCATATTCTTCTTATTAACAACAGCATAAATAATAAAACATAATAAGACGGATATAATTGTTCCAACTATTATCCAAGTAATAATATTATACATATTAAGAATTGGCTCATAATATAAACGATTATAATTATCAAATAAATAGCTATTGCATGTACCCGCAAATAATATGGTTGAGACAATTAATGATCCTCCTGTTATCAAGCAACTAAAAACATGATTAATTTTCTTTGTATTAATAATCCTTATCACAAACAATAACCAAAAAATAGGATAAAAGATTAAAAAGATAATATGTGTAAAAGAGAAATATATTAAGGATAGGCTTAAACCATATTTATTATTATCTTGTTCATTAGAGTAATAATATAAGAATAAACATATGCTAAGTAATACTAACATTTCCGAATATGAATTCTTACTTACCCATATAACAATCGGCGAAATACCAAATAACAGCATAAATATAAAACTTCTAAATGATGAATGCCCTCTATTTTTTAATGAAAAGAAAATCAAAGAGGCTGAACATAATAGTATTAGCGTTTGAACATATAACATATTTTTTATGCCAAATATAATACTAAATAATGCTAAAACTGATGAAAAAGCATGAATTCCGTGATAGGTTCCTGCAGCTAAGCTTCCTTTATGCTGCATATAGAATTCATTTCTAATATTACGCGGATAAAAACCAACTATCCCATTATCGACCATTCGATAATAAGTTTCTCTATCTGCTTCATTATCTATTTCTAAATATTCTTCGAATTCTGGCTGTTGGGATGTTTCACCATAAGCCATCGCTATTGCTTCTCCCTGATATACACCTTCATCTTGACCCATATGATACAATTCTGCTTTTCTAGAAGAGCCAAGAGCTAGCAATAATAGAATAATTATTAATAATACTTCATCCTTAAAGTCACATAGCTTAAAATTGATAACACTAATTTTCTTTCTATAAAAAATAACTACTAGGGAAAGGATAATAAATTCAATTATTAATGTGCTCAAAAAAGAAAACTTATCAAAATAAAATAAAAACTGCATTATCACACAGAATAGTAATAATGTATGTGTAAAACCAATAGTCAATTTATGAATAAACGAATTACTATCATCTAACAAGCCAACAAGAAATACATTAATTAAAAATATACCCAATAACAACAAGCTCATTATTTATCCTCTTCTTTCAAATTTCTATAATAGCTTAATGTATCTTTGATAGTTTCTTTGATATCTATTTCAGGGTTCCAACCTGTATCTTTTATTAATTTATTAATATCCGCTTCAATAATAGGTATATCAATTGGCCTTAATTTAGTTTCATCTACTTCAACTTTTATATCTTTATAAGATAAAGAAAGAATAATATCTAAGATTTCTTGTATCTCTATAGCTTTACCACTACCTACATTATATGTTTCACCTTTAATTCCTCTTTCAATTAAAGATGTATAAGCTCTAACTACATCTCTTACATCAGTGAAATCTCTTTTGGCGCTTAGATTACCTACACTAATAATAGGTTCTTGATTACCCTTTTCTATTTCTGCTACTTGCCTACAAAAGTCGGCTACCACAAACATAGGTGCTTGATTAGGACCAGTATGATTAAAGCTTCTAGTACTCATAATATCTAAATCATAAGCTTTACTATATACTTTACCTATCATATTTTGTGTCACTTTAGTAATGGCATATATATTCCCGGGTCTAGTATTATTATCTTCTTTAATAGGAATCTCTTCTTCTAAGACATGCCCATATTCTTCACCTGATCCTA
>CACZTC010000075.1 GCA_902784015.1 uncultured Erysipelotrichaceae bacterium
GGGGATGGGGGGACTTGAACCCCCACGGTGTTACCACCAACGGATTTTAAGTCCGTTGCGTCTGCCTATTCCGCCACATCCCCATAATATCAGGTTCCTGCCGGATTCGAACCGGCGATCAGGGAGTTGCAGTCCCACGCCTTACCACTTGGCTAAGGAACCAAAAGTGCGCTTTATTATTATACTTACGCATGCCTGGAATTGCAACCGACAAGAACTATTCTATCACAATAGTTTAAAGTGTAAACAAGCTTTTGTGATTCCGTCTTCATCAATACTATCAGTTATATAATCTGCTTCCTCTTTTAATTGTTGATTACCATCGCCCATTGCCACGCCAATTCCCACACTTTTTAATAAAGCTAAATCATTATTACCATCGCCAAAAGCCATCGCTTCTTCTTTGGCTATATTAAAATGCTTTAATACATATTCAACGCCTTTGGCTTTACTAACCCCTGCACTAGTAATATCACAAAAGTTTTTATGCCATCTTGCAGCTGTTACTTTCTTTAATTTCTTTAATAATTCTACTTCTTCTTGTTCATTCACAAATGTCATAGACATATAAATTCTATCTAAATCTAAAGCATATAAATCACCATCGGGCTGCATTTCATTACCAGTTAAATCATCTACTTCTTTTACTAATTCATTTTTATGATTGAAGATTTTACCGCCTAAAAAACTAAAAGCACAAGAATAATTATGTTCTTTTGCCTCTTTTAGAATTGTTTCAACATCTTCTCTTAATAAGAATTCTTCATATATAAAATTCTTATTAGCATCATAACAACATTGACCATTTAATGTTATGTATCCATCAAATAGAAAATCATCTACTACATATAGCCCTTCCATTCCTCTACCTGTAGCTATAAATAATTTAATTCCTTTATCTCTTAACTTTTGTAAAGTATTAAATGTTTCTGTAGATATTCTTTTAGTTTTAAAACTTAATAAAGTGCCATCGACATCAAAAAATACTGCTTTAATCATGTTTATTATTATACCTTATAACCTATAATTGTATTATGAATAAATCATTTAATAATTTTGATGAATATGGTCATTTATTTTTTGGCGATATTATTATGCTTGTTTGGATTAATAATGAAGAAGCTAATAATATGTATAGAAAAGCTAGAGGTAGAAATAGTGATATTATCAATATTATTTTAAATGTACATAATATTGATATTATTCCTGATCATATATATTTCTTTAGTGAAGATACTATTTATTCATCTCTCATTAAAAATTTTATATGGCTTAGAAAAAGCTGTGAATTTACGCTCTATGGCTTTAAAGCTAGATATTTCGCTATGAATTCATTATGTGATTATGAATTGATTCATTATGACACTAATGAGCATCAATATATGTTACTAAAAAAGAGACTAATATAGTCTCTTAATTGATTTTTACTTTATTCCATAACTCAGATAATTGTTTTTTTAGTTCTGGATCATAATGGAATACTTCATCTTTGTTATAACCAGTACGTGGTAAATATGCATCATTTTCAAAATAATCGCCACCTTCACTGCTTAATTCTTCCATGATAGAAGTATCAACTGAAGTATAGCCAATATAAGAAGAGTTTTCTCTTTGAACATCTTCAGAAATGATAAAGTTTATAAACTCATTAGCCAAGCCTGCGCAACTTGCATTACTTGGAATAACCATAGCATCTATCCATAAGTTAGTTCCTTGATCTGGCTCATACCAACCCATCTCTTCATTTTCTGATAAAACATAAGCAGCATCACCTGAATACATTAAAGCGATATCCTTTGTGCTTGTAGCCATACCATCAATAACTTCATCAGTAACATATGCTGGCTCCATCGTATCATTCATTTCTCTTAACCATTCATATGCTTTATTGATTTCATCAGGATTATTAGTATTCATAGAATAACCTAAAGCTTTAAAAGCAACCATGAAACCATCTCTTTGGCTATCATAGAAATATATTCTACCTTTATAATCTGTATTCTTGAAAATATTCCAGCCTTCTTTTTTAATTGTAGCTTCATCAACATTTTCTTTATTGTAAACAATACCTACTGTTCCCCAGAAATATGGAACTGAATATTCTTTATTAGGATCGAATACTTCTTGCATGCTAACCATATCAGGATTTAAATATTTCAAGTTAGTAAGCTGTTCTTGATTGAGTTTTTGAAGCAAGTTCTCTTGCATTAATTGTTCAATCATATAGTCACTTGGTACAAGTACATCATAACTAGATCCACCAAGTAATTTTGTATACATCATTTCATTAGAATCAAATGTATCATAATTGATTTTGGCGTTATACATCTTTTCAAAATCACTTACAACATTTTCACCAATATATTCGCCAGCATTATATACATTGATAACATTACAGCCAAATTTCTCTTGAGCATCTAATACCTTTTCTGCTTGACTACTATTACCACATGCAGATAGTAATAATAGACCTATAGCTAATACAACTTTGCTAAACTTCTTCCACCACATTTTTCTTTCCCTTCCTCTCTTTAATAATTGGTATCACATTAACAATTATCAAGACGATTGTAATGACATAAACTATAATCGCTGATAATGCATTGATTGTTGGATTTACTCTTTTGACACTGCCATATACAAAGATTGAGATATTCGCAATGCCAGGACCCGTCGTAAAC
>CACZTC010000076.1 GCA_902784015.1 uncultured Erysipelotrichaceae bacterium
AACTATTCTTTTCTGTTACTACCCCTATTACCACAAATGGTTCTTTACGTATTTCAATTGTTTTACCGATTGCTTCTTCATCTTGGAATAATGATTGTTTACTATTTTCATCTAAAATACATACTTTAGAATAATTCTTTTTATCAAATTCAGAAAAACCTCTACCGACTTTTATTACTAAGCCTGAACAATCAAAATAATTCTCATCTATACCTACAACCGTTCCACCAGATAAAGAATTATTTAAATGATAAACACCATCATATTCTTGACGAGAGCGATAAAAAGAAACATTTTCGACATGTTCAATATCTAATAAATTATTTCTTTTATCTTCTCCTAAAATTGGAACACCACTTGGTATACCCATACTCATATCATAGGTCCAGTCACCTTGCGCTAATTCAACTGTTACATTATTAACTCCTGATCCTATCAGATTCTTTTGAATCTGTTCATTAGTTCCTTGAATAGTTGAAACAATCGCAATAATACTAGCTATACCAATAATGATTCCTAACATCGTCAGAAAAGAACGCATCTTATGCGCAAATATACCTCGGAAGGATAAGCGTATATTCTCAAACATTAATATAATCCTCCTTCCTCATTTCTTATTGTGCTAATGCCCTCTATTGCCCCATCACCATATGGGAAAGCAATATAATCTTCATCACTCAAACCAGATAATATTTGTGTATATTCACCCCAATAAGTTTTACCTGTTTTTATATAATGCTTCTTAAGAGCACCATCTTCATCTTTCATTACATATTTACCCTTTGCATCATTTCTAATATATGCTTGCGGGATAAACATCATATTCTCACCACTATCTTGAATATCAAAAGATAATTCTAAATATGTATTCTCTGGTAATTCTTCACCATTATCTATATAAGCATAGAAATTATAATAAGAAGAATTAGGATTACCTTCCCCATAATAATAACTAGATGAAGGATAATCATCTATTGAAGCTACTGTAGCTGTATAACTTTCACCTGTCTCCCAACTGGTCGCATTAATACTTTGGCCAATTTGAACTTTATCTAATAATAATTCTGAAACTGACCCCTGTATCATAACTCCTTCGCCACTAACAATCTTAATAAATGGACTGCCATCATTAGGAATATCATTTGGCGCATGACTTATTTTGATAACACCATCTTTTTTTGCATAAACGATGCCATCTTTTAAGCTATCTCTCATCATTTTGAGTTCTAATTGAAGCTTACGATAATTCAAATCAGCTCTTTTTATTTCTTCCTGTTTATCTTTAGCTAATTCAGCTATCTCTTGGGCAGTATAGCCACTAGAATTATCTTCATAATCATAAATATCTGGTAAAGTTTCTCTGCCCCCATTACTGCCATTACCTTCATTACTTGAATCATTACCACCACTACTATTTGGTGTTGTTTCTATGCCACCTCCATAAGTAAAGCCACTACCATTAGCTACTTCTAAGGTCTTAGCATAAAATACTTCATCAGCCCCATAATCACGCAAATAATTACCATTAAAAGTATGGGCAGCTTTTAATTCACCACCTATCTCATCATTATTTCTTATTTCTATTACTGCATATAAGCCTTTTTCTTTTAATTCATTAAAGAATGAACCATATATAAAAGCATCTTCTTGAACTAAGAAACGTAATGGATTATCTATCGTACCAGTAGCACTTTCATCTATTGGTGTATTTAAATCATCCAATATTGTCCATGCATCATTTATTTTTTCTTTCACTTTACCGCTTGGCGTTGGCGAAGGAGTTGGAGTAGGATCTGGGTCTGGCTCTGGAGTTGGTGTAGGTGTAGGTGTAGGAGTAGGTTCTGGAGTATGATCGATATCATCAGGATAATAAGGAACTGGCGTAGGTACATAAGGTTTCATATTTCTTATTTCATTTAATTCCTTTTGGAGCTCACCAATTCTAACTCCCGCTCTTTCCACTTCTAAAGCTTTTAAATCAACCGCTAATTGTTGGCTTTCAATATCCAATTTTAAAAGTGGATCGCCTTTTTTTACAGGATTACCTTGTTGAACATATACTTCTTTTACTAATTGTTCGCTAGTAAGATATACAGATTGTGATTCTTTTTCATAGATAATACCTGAGCTAGTATAATTGTCTTCAAGCCAACCTAGATTCATGGCTGAAACAGGTACAACTTCCGCTGATTTTTTCTTATCACGATATTTCTGGAATAGGAAAAGTGAGCCTCCTGCTAAAAGAAGACAAATAAGCGCAATAAGTAATTTCTTCAATATTTTCACTTCCTACACTCCTTCACTTAATTCCCCATCCACAATTCTCATCATTTTTTTGGCATGTGAGGCAACATTAGCATCATGAGTAATCATGATAATAGTTACACCTTCTTTATTTAGCTCCGTAAATAATTCCATGACTTGTCGACCACTACTTTGGTCTAAAGCACCTGTTGGTTCATCGGCTAATAAAACTTTAGGATGATTTATCATCGCTCTAGCTATCGCAACACGCTGCTTTTGTCCACCAGATAATTGATTAGGATAAAAATCTATTCTATCTTCTAAACCAACTCTAGTTAATGCTTCTTTGGCGCGCTGTAATCTTTCTTCTTTTTTAACGCCAGCATATATAAGCGGTAAAGCAACATTATCTATTGCTTTATCACTAGCCAAAAGCTGGAAGGTCTGAAAAACAAAACCTATCTTATTTAATCTAATATCAGACAATTCTTTATCATTTAATTTAGATATATCTATGCCATCTAAATAATATGAGCCAGCGTCAGCTCTATCTAAACAGCCAATAATATTCATTAATGTTGTTTTACCAGAGCCGCTTGGCCCCATAATCGCTAAATAATCACCTTCATTAACTTGTAAATTGACATCTTTTAATGCTGGTACTACGATTTGTCCTTGGCCATAATTCTTATCGATATGTTCGAGGTTTAGAATCATTCTCTTTCCTCCGATAAATTAATCGCAGGCATACCTTCTGTATAACTATCATCTGGCCATGCAATTAAATCATTTTCATCTAAGCCATTAGTTATTTCTGTTATATATAATTCTTCATTGATAATACCAACTCTGATTTCTCTTTTTACTAATTTATTATTTTCAGCTACATATACATAATATCTATCACCATCTTGGATAATATAATCGCTCATGAGCCATATTCCACTTAGATTAACTTCTGTTCCATTATCTGGTTCAACAAACACATGTTGACCTAACATTAGACCTTCATTATTATCAAGGGCTACATAAAAAGGATAAGAAGAAGCTTTTTCACTAGAGCCCCCATCATAGAAATAATTATTGTTATCTTCATTTGATTGTGGTTCTGTTTCTATCTTTGTGATTTTACCAGTCCATGTTTTATTTTCATCTATTCTAGAGCGTACAATTACAGGATCACCAACAGTAATAAGACTAATCAATTGTTCATCAACTTTACCTTTAACTCTAAAGTCACCTTTTTCCATTACTTTAACAATTGGTGCCTCTGCCCCATCTAAGCCAACACCATCTTCATTGACTTCTTTAACAACTCCCGCTAGCGTTGATACTACTTCAGCATTAGCTATTTCTTGTTGGTAACTAGCTATTTCTACTTGTTTCTTTTGAATCGCTATTTCCGTTTGTCTAGCTAAAATTTGATTCTCAGTAGTATTATTCTGACGATAAATAGCTAATTCACTATTTAAGCCTTCTATTTCTAAATTAGCTTCAGCTATACTATTCTCTGAAGATCTAACATCATATCTAAATAGCACATCGCCATTTTGGACATTATCTCCTTCTTTAACTACTACTTCTAAAATGTCACGATTATTATTCTTTTTAAAATCTACTGTTTGTTGGGATTCGATAATCGCAGAAAATCTATCTACGCTATATGAACCAGATGCATAATTTATATCCTTGACGCTCATCACATAAGCAGCATCACCATTATTATTTCCACCTTTATTTAACCAAAAGAAAAGTGCTGCTAAAGCTATTAAAACGACAGCTATTATCGGTATAAATATCTTTAAAAATTTCTTCATTAAAACACCTCACATTTCTATGTGAACGCTAATATTTTATCATTTCATATTATTTAACGACAATAAAGATAATATAATCTTAATAAAAAGATTAGCTTTCATTAAAGCTAACCCATTCACCCTTAGTATCAGGTAACCATAATGAATTAGCTACCCTATACCATCTATAACCATCAGCATCGACAATTTCATATACTTTATATTTAGCCCCTACATGACTATTTCCAAAAGAATTATAAGCTGTTCCTGCGCCAGCTCTAATTGTGAGCTCACTTATTAATACTTCTGCTGTACCTAATGAAGGCTCTTCATTATCTTCGTTATACATACTTTGCACAGTCAAGCTAGCGCCATTATCAAAAGCTTTTTTAAAATCTAAAACACCATATTTGCCAAAGCCAAGCACAAAAGCTTTACCATCATACAAGCTAGTTACACCATCAAAAATAAAATCAGTTACTTCATTACCTTCTTCATCAATATAACCCCATTTACCATATTTTTTAACAGGACAATAACCATCTGAATAATAAAGAACATCTTGATATACTAAGCCCACTTGCGTGGATGATTCTGCATTTATTAAGGCTTTATCATTTTTTGAACCAGCTACATAAAAACCATTGATGAAGCTACCTTCCACATAACCACCATAATCTTTTATTGTTGGAAATCTTACTGTACCATCACTATTGATTATGTAATAACCAGTAATATGGAAACCATTATCTACAATTGGTGCAATATAATCTTTACCCACATTTGGTGAATATTCTTCAAAAGTATTTGAGCCATCTTCATGAGGAGTAACTATTCCTATAACTTCATCTTTAACAGCTATATAAGGGAAATATTTTGTTTTACCATATGGATCATATTCATAATTCTCAAATTTGATATCACGAACAGAAATATAATCACTATCAAACGCAAAAGCTGTAGAAATAGCTGTATTAGCTGTTCCATAGACACATTTGATATTACCATCTTCATTTATTCTAGCTGGTGCTATCCCGCTCGCAAAAGGGGCTGAATGAATACTAACGGAAATAGGATACAACATTTCCATTTCATAAGTATAAATGCCATGATTTCCTTCTTTGGCAATAATTATCGCATTAGTATCATAATCATAATCATGCCACTGTTGCGGATAACCTATCTTCTCTATATCTATTAAAGCTCTACCACTATTAGTTGCGATTTCCTTTTTATCAAAAGGTAACATCACTTTTATATTATCGATATCAATACCAGGTTTAATTGCCCATACTGAAAACTTTTCTTCAACTACTTCTTCAGTTTCATCAACTACTTCTTCTTCATTTCCCCCTGTTAAGTAATCATCAATCATGGCACAACCACTTAATGATATGACTAATAATAAAACTAATAGTTTCTTCATTCCCTACCTCTTCATATAACGTATATACTACCACAAGAAGTAATATATCTATTCTTAATTATTGAATAGTTCTAAGGCTGCTAATGATATCTTCAATATCACTACTAGCCTTTTCACATAATGTTTTAATAATCTTTTTCTCTAAAATATTACATTTACGATAAGCTTTAACTAATTCTTTTTCTTCTTTAGTTAAACGCATTGTATTATTTGATTTCTTCTTTGTATTTGTTGTTTTCTTTTTAGCTCTTGTTGTCTCCATGATCTTCTCCTTTAAAAACCAAAATATAGGATTGGAAAACTAAAAATAGTAATTAATACTTGATCGGAAATATCATCTTCACATACCACCGAATAAACCGGTTCATATTTATAATCATATTGTAGACTTGGTTCATCTTTAGCTGATTTCATTATTCTAGCTAATGTTTTATCATTATCCCTAAACGCAAATGATTGGCCATCCAGTCTAACGATATTTATCTTTTCATCAGGAAATGTCACTTCATAACTTTGATCATTTTGCCACTGAATATCCGCAAATTTAATATCATGATCACGATAGACTATTTCTCTTTTAGTAACTCCCGGTATTAATGTTTGATCAATATCATATTCACTAACTAAATGTATTCTATCTATATCTATATAAGCAGGAGATGATGTTCCTCTTTTTAAATATACTTTATGAATGCATTTACCTTCACAAAAAACATCACACTCAATACGTGCTTTATTTGAACTGCGATAAATAGTATAAGTCTTAGCCATTATTTATTATTCTCCAAGCGTAATCTCGCCAGCCACTGTAATATTGCGAGGTGTGCATAATATTAAATTATGTCCTACTTTTTCAATTTTGCCATCGAGCGAATAACAAACACCACTCAAAAAATCGATAGTTCTTTGTGAGGCTTCTTTTGACATATTATGTAAATTCACAACTGCTGTTTTACCTTGTTTTAAAGATGTTGCCATTGCCTCAGCATCATCAAAATTGCGTGGCTCATAAAGTAATATATCATTTCTTAAATAGTAGTTTTCTTCACTTAAATTATCTTCCGTTTCTTCTTGTGGAAATATACCTTTTATTAGATTCATATCCATATCCTCAACTTTTCATTATTGTATCATGTATGTATTTAGAATAGTGATATAATCTTTTAATATGATAGATAACATCAAAACAAAATTTATCGGAGATAAAGTATTCTACAAAACCGTATTTATTATTATGCTCCCTATTCTTCTGCAAAATGCCATAACTAATTTTGTGAATCTATTAGATAATATAATGATTGGTCAAGTTGGTACCCTCCAAATGAGTGCCGTCTCCATCGTCAATCAATTAACTTTTATCTATAACCTCTTTATTTTTGGTGCTTTATCAGGAGCTAGTATTTTTAGTGCTCAATTTTTCGGTAGTGGCAATCATGATGGTATGCGCCATGCCTTGCGTTTTAAAATAATTACAGCTTTAGTAGTAGCTTCTATCAGTATTTTTATTCTTTATTATTATTCCGTTCCACTTACCAAACTATATATGAATCCCGAAACTAATAGTATTGAAGATATCAATAATACTCTTATTTATGCCTCTAGCTATATAAAATATATCGTCATCGGTTTATTACCTTTTGCGATTTCCCAATGTATCTCTTCCACTATAAGAGAATCTGGGGAAACTTTATTACCTATGTTATCTTCTTTATTAGCTATCTTCATTAATCTTATCTTCAATTATATTCTTATCTTTGGTCACTTTGGCTTTCCCGCTTTAGGCACAGATGGAGCAGCTATTGCGACATCATTATCACGCTTTATTGAATTATTATTCTTATTGGTAGTAGCTTATCGCATCAAAGAAAAGCTACCTGCTTTTAAGAATATTTTCCCTTTAAAAGTACCTTATCAATTATCTAAAAAGATTATAGCTAAAGGAGCTCCATTAGCTTTAAACGAATTCTTATGGTCTTTTGGAGTTGCAGCTATTAATCAAAGTTATTCAACTAGAGGTTTAATAGTAGTAGCTAGCGATAATATAGCTATGACTATATATAGTTTATTTATAATCGCCTGTATTGCGATGGGTCAAACTATCGCAATTATGATAGGCCAAAAATTAGGTTCTAGTGAATTTGATGAGGCTATAGATATCAATAGAAAATTAACTTTTTTATCTTTTACCTTCTGTATCTTTTTAGGCTTATTAATGATTATTATCGCCCCTATATTCCCACGCTTTTATAATGTGGAAGAAGAGATTAGACATTTAGCTTCTTCCATGATTAGAATAGATGGCCTATTACTTCCTATAGCCGCTTTATTTAATGCTGCATATTTCACATTGCGTAGCGGTGGCAAAGCTTTATTGACCACCATTTTTGATAGTGGTTTAACATGTTTTCTTTCTTTACCTATAGCTTATTATCTTTCTAGATATACTAATATACCAATTCTACAAATGTATATTATCATTAGAAGCTTAGATATCATTAAAGGAATATTAGGTCTATATTTAGTTAAGCGTAAAGTATGGATTAATCGCTTAGTCTAAATGGATTGAGGCGTATGATATACTATGAATATGCCTGATAAACAATTAATATTCACGCATAATTATCTAAAAGAAAGCTTATTACATAAAGCTTTTATTAATGGCGATAATTATTCATATACATCTTTATATAAAGAATTAAATAAGAATATTAATGAACAAGATGAAATTGTTGTTTTATTAAATTTCAGTCATCTTCTTCAATCAAAAGCTAATGAATTCTCTATTTATAAAGATCTTCTAACTAATATATCTTTTCTTAAAGAAGTATTAGATTTTTCTAAAGAATGTATCCTTTTTAATATAGAAGATATACCTATTGATGAATATCATCCTCAAGAATTATTGAACATATTGAATTATGCTAAAGAATTAAATCTTAAAGAATATGAAATAGTTTATAATTTAAATAATATTAAAAATAATTTATCCGCTAAAAATCCTACTTTTGCGCCTTCTTTTGAAAAAGATTATTTTAATTATTGTCTCAAAAAAGATTTACAACAATATCAAGCATCTCCAAAAGAAATCAATAGAAGCATACATCGCGCAATAAATATCCATAAAGAATTAGAAGGTGCTATTAGCGATGCCCTAAAACATTTCAAAGATAATAAATCATGTAGCTTTATCTTATGTGAACCAGATAATCAATATGAACCACTAACTACTATTCTAGCTAGCTATAATATCCCATATTCATATACAAATAGAAAATATAATCCTAGAATACCAATAATATTTACTGCCCTATGCCATTTTCTTTTAGATCCTAATGAAGAAACATTATTAGATTGTCTTAAACTAAATGCCTTTAATATTCCTTTAGATCCTAAGACATTAATTGAATTAGAGAATAAGTTAATTGGTATTGATCTTATTAGAATAAATAATAATGAGAAATTGGTTCTTCTACAAAATATAATTGATTCTCTAATTCAAGATAAAACCCATAATGTGTTAGAGAAAGCATATACTATCATTTCTTCTTCCCCTCTAATAAAAGATGAAATGGAATTAAAAAGTGGTAATGAGATTGGAAAAATAATAATAGATTCAGCCAATATTATTAATGATGAGAATGATATTAATATGATTATTAATTATATTGAGCATCTCCAAATAACAACATCATCATTCTCTAATGAAAAATGTATAATAACTGATTTATGGCATCCTATATTAAATAGTGATTATGTTTATATATTAGGTGCAACCAATAAGAATTATCCTGGCTTTGAAGTGAAAAATGGTATTTTTGATGAACAATTTGTATCAGATATTAATTACCCTACTCTTTCAAAAAGAAATGAAGCTTATATGGATGAATTATCCTGGATTAATAATGTTGCAAATATTGAAATTAAATATAGCTATTATACAAATAGTTATGATAAACATTCGCAAGAATTAGCTTATGATATTGCAATATTATTTGATGATATAAAAGAAAAAGATATTCCCCAATGGGAATTACCTCTAAATAATGATAAAACATATCCAATTCATAAACTTATAAATAATCAAGCCTTTCAATTATTTACTAAAGAGATTGATGATAGTTGGTTTATCCCTGCTTCTATAAGTTCCATAGAAACATGGTTTCGCTGCCCTTATCAATATTTCTTAAATAAAGGCTTGCGTTTAGGTTCAGCACCCGATGATTTATTAGCGGCTAATATAATCGGTAGTTTAATGCATAAATGTTTAGAGAATTATGATAAAGGCAGAGTCATAGATAATAAGCCAATTAAAGAATTATTAAAAGATAATATCCAATTAATAAATGATGAAATGGCAGAATTAAAAAAAGAATGGCCTCATGATGAGGTACTAATAGATTTAACTAAAGAAAGATTAATAAGAGCTATTTCTAAAGCGATTAGTTTCCTAGATAAATATAATCAAATGCCTTCTTATACAGTATTTAATAATGAAACAAAAGAATATCAAGAAGGTAATAATTATACTTTTGGTAGTGAATATACAATTGATGAAATAAAGAATAAAACACATATTATGAATGAACATCTATCTTTTAGAGGTTCAATTGATAGATTAAATCAGCATCCTATTACTCAACAATTATCAATCATCGATTATAAATCTAGTGCTAAAACCTTAAGCAAACAGAAGATTGAAAGCGGCCTACAATTACAATTATTAACTTATCTCATTATTTCTATCCTGACATTAAATAAAGATAAGATTAAGAATAAATCTAAAGAAAAACAAATAAATGATCTCTTAGATAAATATGGTCTAGCTGTCTTTTATTATTCTTTAAAAGAAGATAATATCCCTATCAAAGCTTATCGCACAATTAGTAAACAAAATGAATTAAATAATCCATTAGCTAAAGACTTTAAAGATAATGCCACTAAAAAAGTTGAAGATAATCATAAATTAAAAGGAAAATCATTTGTGACGCGTGATAATAATGAAAATATCGCTAATACAATAGCTACTAATTCATCTGTTTTTTCTAATCCTCTTTCTGATTATTACAAACTCATGAAAAAAATATATGCCTTCTTTGTGGAAGATTTATTATCAGAAAATCCTTCTTTAGGCATCAATACTATGCCAAATGAAGATTTAACCTGTGCATATTGTGATTATCATCGAATCTGTAGATATCATGGTGACAATATAAAACGCGAAGCTATATGTTCAATAGAAAGTATTAATGAGGCTAATAATGATTGATTTAACAAAATTTGATAAATATCAACTTCAAGCCATCAAAGATACTGGCGATAAAAATATTGTGGTTAGAGCGAGTGCTGGCGCAGGCAAGACGCTTGTTTTAATCAATCGTATTTTATATTTGGCATTGGATGCTAAAAAGAATAAACAAATACCGCTTAGTCGCTTAATAGCTTTGACTTTTACCGATGCTGCAGCTACGGAAATGAAAGTTCGTTTAGAAAAAGAATTAAATATTTTAAGCAATGAAGTAAATAATAAAGAAGAAAAAGAGAATATCCAAAAACAATTAAATGAATTAATAAATGCCCGTATTAGCACAATTGATTCATTCTGTTTGGATATTGTAAAAAAGTATTATGCAACTATCTCGCTTGATCCTGAAGTCTTAAATAATATAATTACAGATCAAAGAAAAAAAGAAATACAACTTAGCGCTTTCCATGAAGCTATTGCTTCTTGGTATAGCGATTCTAAATTAAAAGATGCTTTATATATGTTACATCAATATTTTGTTGTGAGGCCTGAAGATACAAATAGTTTATATGAAGTTATAGATACTATTATTAATGCAGCTGATAATAGTAATAATGTTGATGAATTCTTTGATAGTATCTTGGACATTGATAATTATGAAGAAAGATATAGTTATCTAGAAGATGAATATTTAATGATAAATAAAAATATCATCGCTAATATCCTAAAGGAAGTTCATAATATTAAAGCTGTCTTATTAGATAATGATCCATCTTTAGAACAAATCAATCATATTGATAAAACAATAAAAACATTAGAAAAATGTTTAGAAATAGATAATTATAATGATCTACAAATTCATTTTGATTCAATTACTGATTTCTTTCCTAAAGCAAAAAGAAAATCCAAGAATAATCCTTTAGGTCAAGAAGAATATTCAAACATCAAATCGATGGACAAGAATAGCGATTTAAAACAAGTAATGAATATGGCTTTTTCTACTTTATGGCCAGAAGAGTTATTTAAATATTTTCATAAGCAACATAAACAAATCGAATTATTATTATCTCATTTAGCGAAAGATACTTATCATAATGCCCAAAAGCTTAAAGAAAAAGAAAAATGTATCACCTTCTCTGATATTGAACATGCTACTTATAAAATATTAAGCGCAAATAATAATCATGTCGCCAAATTAATTAATGGAACTTTTGATGAAATTCTAATTGATGAATTCCAAGATACTAGTGAATTACAAAATAATATTATTGAATTAATATCTCAAAATCGTCGCATATTTAGAGTCGGTGATGTTAAACAATCTATTTATCGTTTCCGTAAAGCTAAACCTTATTTGATGCAACAGATGATTGATAATAAAGATGATAAATATAATATATATACTTTACGCTATAATTATCGTTCTAATGAAAATATAGTTAAATTCTCTAATCTTTTATTCTCAAGAATAATGAATTTAGATGGTAGTCAGAATAGTTATAGTGATGATGATTATGTAGAAGTTAATCAAGCTAATAAGATTCAACTAAATGATCTGGATCGCAGTCATGTTCATTTTGTTTTAATAAATAATGAAATAGAAAATAATGCAACTAATGAAGAAGAAACAGAAGGAAGCGAAGAAATAATCAAATTCGAAGCTGAAACAGCTAAGACTTTAAAAGCTAATTGGATAGCTAAAAAGATAAAAAGTATGGTTGAAGAATCTCAAAATACTGATACTCCTCTACAATATCAAGATTTCGCTGTATTAGTTAGAACACATAAAACACAAATACCTATCAAAAGAAGCTTTGATGCTTTTGAAATACCTTATAGTATTGATACTAAAGAAGGCTTCTTTAAATCTGACTTATGCCAAGATATAATTTCCTTCTTAAATTATTTCCTATATCAAGATTTAATATCCTATACTAGTATTTTGACTTCCCCTCTATGTCAATTATCTGATATTGATTTAGCTAATCTAAGAATAGCTTATAATAACGAGACCGAGAAAGAATCATTCTTAGCTTATCTTCAAGATAATTTACCTCAAATTACATTAGTTATTGATGAATTATATAATGAAGCTCTTATTAGTCCTCTAAACTTTTTACATCGTCTTTATAAAACAAAATTATGTACATTTAATTCTGAAATAAATAACATAAATTATTATGATTATTTAAGTGAAGTAGATAAAGCTAATTTTGAATATCTTCTTCATTATTGTGCTACCCAAGGTTTCACAAATATTCATGATTTTTATAATACTTTATTAATGAGCGAGGATGAAAGATCATCTGAAGCTATTACTATTCAAAAAGGAGATAATGTCACTATTGCTACTACGATACATGACTCAAAAGGACTACAGTATAAATATGTTTTCTTATGGTCAACTAAGAATTCTTTAAAGCCTCATCATTCATCTCTAACAATCGATAGTAATAATTGGTTTGGTTTTGAAGATATTGAATTAGATTATCGCTTTAAATATCCTTCCCGCCAATATGTCCTTACTAAATTACATGAAGAATATGAAGAATTAGATGAATATATTAGAACTATTTATGTAGCTTTAACTAGACCAGTCGAAGAATTATTTATAGTTGATACAATTGATGCCAAACAACAATATAATGAATATCTAACCTTTAATGATTTATTAAAAAATATTGGGATGAGTGGCATTATCACTAGTGCTTTACAGGAAGAAGAAATCATTAATGGAACATATTTATTTGATACTATTTATGAGAAAGAAAATTTAGTTAGACCAGATAAAAAGGATATCAACAATAATAATGAATTATATATAAGAGAAGATTATAATCATCTCTTCCCTTCTATCCCTCAATTAATTATTCCTAGTATGATAAATCAAGATAAGAATCCTTCTTTAATATCTTTAGATAGATATCAAAGAGGCACTAGTTATGGTACAGCTATCCATAAAGCTTTAGAATTATTAGATCCTTATGAAGCTTGGGATGAGAAAATGATTTCTGAAGTTCTAGCTAAGGATATAAATAATAAAGATTTCGCTATCAAATCAATTATGGCTTTTAATAAATGGGATATTTATCAATATATTATCAATAATCAGATGAATATTTATAAAGAAGAAGAAGTATATTATGAAGATAATAATCAACGCTTCTATGGAGTCTTAGATTTCTTAGCTATTAATGAAGAAGAAGCTATAATCATTGATTATAAAACTGATAGCGGAAAACTAGATGAAATAAAAGATAGTTATTTCGAACAAATCAAAACTTATAAATATATAATTGAAAAATTATATCCTAATCGTAAGATTAAAGCTTATATATATAGTCTTCACCATAATGAAGCTTTAGCTATATAAAAAGAAAGATTTCTCTTTCTTTTTTTATACTATACGATTACCATCAATAAATACATTACATACTCTTGAATTACTTACTAATGGTGATCCTTCTACTATTACAATATCCGCATCTTTTCCTTTAGCTAATGAACCCACTCTATCATCGATACCAACATGTTTAGCAGGATTAATTGTGATAGCTTTTAAAGCTTCCATTTCATCCATACCTGCTTTATGCGCTAAGCCTGCACATAGCCCAAGATATTCTTGAGGAATAACTGGCGAATCAGTGATAATACTAACTTGGCAACCAGCTTTAGCTAATATTCCCGGCGTTGTCCAAGATTTATTTTGAAGTTCAAATTTTGATGCATGAGTTAATGTTGGACCTACAGCTAGAGGTATATCTTTATATTCTTTCAATTTATCAACGATGAGATGCCCTTCTGTTACATGCTCGAGTGTCAATAATAAATCGAATTCTTTAGCTAAGCGAATAGCGGTTAGAATATCATTAGCTTGATGAGCATGTATTTTTAGTGGTATTTCTTTTTTTAATACTGGTATCATTGCTTCACATTTGAAATCAAATGGTGGCATTTTATCGATATTCTTTTTAGCAGCTTCTTTTTTAGCTAAATATTCTTTAGATTTAAATATCATATTGCGGATTACAGCTGCTGTAGACATACGCGCAAAATTGCCTTTATCTTTATAACAACGTTTTGGGTTCTCACCAAGTGCTCCTTTCATCGCAATTGGATCTTTGATAATCATATCATCTGCGCAAACTCCTACTGTCTTTACTGCCATCCAAGTTCCTCCTAGCGCATTTGAACTACCTTGGCCAGTAGCTACGCTAGTCACACCAGCCTTTGCAGCCATTGCAACAGTAGGATCTAAAGGATTAAAACTATCAATAGCTCGCATTTGTGGTGTACATACATCACCTAGCTCATTATAGTCGCTTCCTTCAAAGCCAATACCCCAACCATCTAAACCAAGATGACAATGAGCATCAATAAAACCAGGAAATACATTTTTACCTTTCGCATTAATAACTTCTTCATCACCAGGCATATCCGTGCCTATTTTTTTAATCTTTCCTTTTTGAATTAAAATATCTGCTTTATATGGTTTATCTTTTACCATATCATAAATTAATCCATTTTTAATTACTGTCATTTTCTTCTAGCTCCTTCTCTATTATTTTTCTGGCTTCTTTTATACTAATATTTTTTTCTCTCGCAATTCTTTCTAAATCATCATATTCTAATTTAGCTTTAGATGTATTATATCCTGAAGATCTTTTAATCCTAACTGTACCCTCTTTTGTATCAACTGTATCTATTACTCTTTCTAAGCTATGTCTAAGACAATTATATTCTCTAATTCCTATCGTCGAAAGATGCTTAAACATCAACTCCATCATTTTATCTTTGTCATTTGCTTTACACATACAAGTAATAACTGTACCAGGACGATTTTTCTTCATTTGAATTGGTGTTGTATATACTTCTAGAGCACCATGATTGAATAATTCATTTATCGCAAAGCCAATTTCTTCACCACTTTGATCATCAATGCTGCAAACAAGCTCAACTATTTCTTCATCTACTTGTGTTTCACCTAAATAAGCTCTTATTATATTAGCTTTAGAAAAATCTTTCTTTCCTAAGCCATAGCCTATTTTCTCTATTTTCATAATCGGCATATTAGTAAATGATGATACATAATGTTTTAATAAAGCTGCACCTGTTGGCGTACATAATTCGCTTTCAATATCACCATTATAACTAGGTATACCTTCTAATAATAAAGCTGTAGCTGGAGCAGGTACCGGTAATATACCATGTGCACATTTTACAAAACCATTACCCATAGCTATGGGGCTAGCGATAATAGTATCAACATTCAATTTATCAATTAATATAGCTACGCCAACTATATCCATAATGGCATCCAAATTACCAACTTCATGAAAATGTATTTCTTGAACATCACTATCATGAACTATACTTTCTGCTTGAGCTAATAAATGATATACAGCTAAGGCATTTTCTTTAATTGTTTTTGATATATTTAAGCCATTAATGATATCAGTTATATTTTTAATAGAAGTATGATGATGGTGTTCTTCATCTTCATGATGGTGATTGTGTTCGTGGTCATGGTGATGATGCTCGTGATGATGTTCTTCATCTTCATGATGGTGACTATGTTTATGCTCATGGTGATGGTGCTCATGTTCATGATGATGAATATCCCCTTCTTCTTCACCATTAATTAAGACATGCATTTCAGTTCCAGTTATACCTTGTTTTTTTCCTTTTTTATATTCAACTTTAACGCCTTCTAGACCAATATTATTAATCTCTTCCACAAAAGCTTCTTGATCTACTAATTCACTTAAAGCTGCCATTATCATATCGCCAGCAGCACCCATCTTACATTCTAAATAAAGTATTCTAGTCATATATTGAACCTATCTTTTCTAACCATGAAGTTATTTCAATATGTTGTGGACAAGCACTTTCACATTGTAAACAATGAATACAATCACTTGCTTTACCACTATTATTGGTCGCTGATTGATATGCATCCTCTGCTTTTTCATCATCTTCAAACACCAATTTCCTATTCATTGCAGTAAAGATACTAGGAATATTAATATTCATTGGACAGCCTTCTACACAATATTTACATGCTGTACAAGGAATCTGTGTTGTATTTTCTAAAATATATTGTGCTTTTCTTATTATCTCTTCTTCTTCATCATTTAATTTCTTAAAGTCTTTCATATAAGAAAGATTATCTTTCATTTGAGCAATATTAGACATTCCTGAAAGTACAACATAAGTATTGGCTAAACTTGCAACATATCTTATAGCCCAAGAAGCAGCACTAGCATCTGGATTATAATTTTTAAATAGTTTTAATATTTCGCTTGGCGGATTAGCCAGCGTTCCACCTTTAACAGGTTCCATTACGATAACCTTTTTATTATGTTTAACACATACTTCATAACATGCTTTACTTTGAACTGTCGCACTATTCCAGTCACCATAATTTAGTTGGAGCTGAACTAATTCAATATCAGGATGTTTTTCTAATAATTCATCTAAGAAGTTAGCATCATCATGGAAGGAAAAACTAATATGTCTAATTAAGCCTTTTTCTTTAGCTTCTTTCACAAAATCCCATATTCCATATTCATCATATTTCTTAATATTCTCTCTATTTATGGCATGAAC
>CACZTC010000077.1 GCA_902784015.1 uncultured Erysipelotrichaceae bacterium
TATTTGATAATACTTTTATTATCAATTATTGGTGGTTCAATATTTCAATATATTATTGCGGGTAATACTATAGCAGTTGGTATGTCAGGAGGAATATATGGTTTACTTGCTGCATATACATATTTATTAATTAAAGCTGGTGCTTTAAAAAATGCTAATATTAGAAGCAATTTATTAAGAATGTATTTAATAAATCTATTAATTAATTTTGTGCCAGGAGTCGCTTATAGTGCTCATTTAGGAGGATATATCATAGGCTTATTTACAATGGCTTTAATTGATAATAATATTTCTATAAGCTTAAAAAGGCATTTTTCAATATCTTTTATTATTATTTTATTTGTAATATCTTATTTATTTGCGAAAGCTTCTTATATCAAAAGCGATGAAATATATGCACAAACTGATTATATTATTCTAAAAGAATATAAAAAAATAGGTTTAAAAGATTATTCAAAAACAATAGCTAAAAGATTAGATGATTTATATGGTTTAAATGGTTTATTATATGAAAAAATAAGGTTGGAGGATTAATATATGTCTAAAAGAGAAGATGTACTTAGTTGGGATGAATATTTTATGGGCTTAGCTCATTTATCTGCTAAAAGATCAAAAGATCCTAATACTCAAGTAGGTGCTGCGATAGTAGATGAAAATCATAGAGTAGTATCTGTTGGCTATAATGGTTTACCTAAGGGATGCTCTGATGATGAATTTCCTTGGGAAAGAGAAGGGGATGTTTTAGATACTAAATATGCTTTTGTAGTACATGCTGAATTAAATGCAATATTAAATTCTAAATGGCCTGTTAATAATTGTACGATTTATGTATCATTATTTCCTTGTAATGAATGTGCTAAAGCTATCATACAATCTGGTATTAAAAGAATAGTTTATGAATCAGATAAATATAATGGTGTTGATACAAATATCGCAAGTAAAAGAATGCTTAAAGCTGCAGGTATAGAATTAAGTAAATTACAAAATACGATTGATTTAAATATTATTAAGACAATTAATCCAGAATATAGTGAATAAATTATAATCTTTCAGTATTCTTAAAATGTAACTTAGCAACCTTAGCTAAGTTTTCTTTTCCATTTTTTTTTATAAATTCTTTAGCACATTTATCTACTTGTTTAGATGAACCTAATAAGAAATGTAAATCATATTTCTTATTCATTTCTTCAATCTTTTTTAAAAAAGCATATCTAGCTATAATCGAAGAAACTGCTACACTTATATATTTATTCTCTGCTTTTGTTTCAAATGTAATGTTTTTTATTATATTTTTCTCATTTATTAAATATTTATAATATTTATTCTCTGGTGTAAATTGATCTACATAAATATTATTTGGTAATGGAACTTTTTTAGATAAATTAATATATGCTTGATTATGTAATTTAGCTTTTATTTCATTTAAATTATTATTTTTATGTACTTCATTATATTTTTTATTATCTACTATAACTAAGCTATGTTTAATTTTTTTTATTAAAGAAGGACCAATATCTAAAATATAATCATCTTTTATCTTTTTAGAATCTTTTATATTTAAATCTTTTAAAAATTCATATTCTTTTTCGCTAATATATGACGCACATACACATACTGGTCCAAAATAGTCTCCTGTACCTACTTCATCACTACCAGCTTGAGGTAAAATTTCATTAGTTTCATCAATATATTTAGATGCATAAATATAAGCATCTTTACCTTGAAAGACTACTTTACCGCTATTATAGGCTGTAATTACACAATTTTCTTCACGACATTGCCATAAAGCATATTGAGGAGGAGATACTTTTGTATCTTTTATAATATTAAATAATGCTTCTATTTCATCATTGTTTAATGTAATGGAATATATATTTTTCATGTTTAAATAATAACCTTAATTTGTGAATGTGGGAAGATAGGTTTATTATATAAACAGAAAGTGAATCTATATTATGATTACAATAACTGATAAGTATTATTCTTTTATTAATATTGCAATTATATTGATGTTTATATTCTTTTTTATAATTGGATATAAAAGAGGATTTATTAGAAGTATTATTTCATTAGTCTTTTCAATTATTACTTTATATTTAGCTTGGTCATTTTCTTCAATATTAGCTAAACATTTCCCATTTTGGCCAGTAAATCTTTATGCTTTACATAATACACCAATGGAAGAAGCCGCAAAACATTTAATGAATCAATTCTCTTGGTTTATTGTTTTAACTATAATAATTAGATTTATTTTCTTATTTATAAATTATGTCTTAAAATCTGTAAAAAAGATTCCCGTAATAAAAGGTATAGATTCTATAGGTGGAGGCTTATTTGGTTTAATTGAAACATGCTTCTGGATCTTCTTTTTATGTATTTTATTGAATACAAGAGTATTCGCGAATGGTAATGAAATTATTGAATCAACTTATCTTAAACCAATAAATAATTTTTCATCTAATATTGTCAGTAAAATTAGTGATGAGATGCATGGTGTAGAAGGTATGAAAGAATTATTACAAGGTGGATCTAATTTAGCTGAAGAACAAAAAGAAAATTTAGAAAATTGGCTCATTGATAATGGTTATAGTGAGGCTGCTGATACAATAGATAATTAATATGAGTTTAGAAAAGAATTTAGAGCTTAATAAGATAATTAATGATGTAGCACAATATTCATCTTTTTCTTTGGGAAAAGAGAATATTTTAAATTATGAATTATCTTTTAATAAATTAATTATTAATCGTAATATTACTTATACTAAAGAAGCTTTAGATATTTTAAAAGAGAATGATACTATTCCTTTTGGTGGCATAAAAGATTTAAGAGAAGTATTAAATAAATGTAATAAGGGTAGTATTTTAAATGCTGGTGAATTAAATGATATTAAGCATTTATTAATTGGTATTAAAAATATAAAAAAATATCATTTAGAATTAAAGAATGTAGATATATCTAATCTATCAGAATTATTTGAATCATTAATTTTATATGAGAATATCATTGAGGAAATTGATAAAAGTATTGATGATTATGGTTTTATCTTAGATACTGCAAGTTCAGAATTATATTCAATAAGAAAACAATTAAAGAAAGTAGATAATGATATAAATATAACTATCCAAAAGTTTTTAAGTACTCATAAAGATAGTGTAGTAGATTCAATTGTAGCTGAAAGAAATAATCGTTCTGTTATTCTTGTTAAAGCAAGCGATAAGAATCAATTTGGAGGCTTAATATATGGTGATAGTTCAAGTGGCCAAGCTTCATATATAGAACCAAAAGATTTATTAAATCTAAATAATCATAAACAAGAATTATTAATAAAAGAAAGCGATGAAATAAAAAGAATATTAAGCTATTTAAGCAATAAAGTTGCTTCAATATCTACTCAAGAAATAGCTAATATTGAAACTTTAGGTCTTTTAGATGAAATATTTGCGAAAGCTAGATGGGGTAGAAGTGTTGATGGAA
>CACZTC010000078.1 GCA_902784015.1 uncultured Erysipelotrichaceae bacterium
GAATAACCACTAGATAAGAAAAGTGTATCTAATTTCTGCCAAAAGTAAGCATTATTTTCATAACTAACCATTTTCAAAAATCCTCTTGTCTTTAAAAATAATATACTTTTTTCATTTTTATTGCAAGACTTTTCATATTATTGAAAATATTTTCATAAATTTTTTATCCTTATATTTAATAATCTACATAATTCTTCTATATCATATATACCTGAAAGATTCATTGCTTGTACTATTATCATCAAACAAGCCTTAGCATCAGATAAGGCATTATGATGATCTAATTCATTATCTATATAATCACTTATAACATTTAATCTATAACTATCTAAATTAGGAAAGATTCTTTTAGCAACTTGAATTGAATCAATATATCTTAATTTAGGTTTATTAATATTAGCTAATTTACAAGCTTCTTTTAAGCATGTCATATCAAACATTGCATTATGAGCTACTATGATAGAATCTGAAAAATAGCCTTCTATTTCTTGATATATCTCATTAAATGTAGGCGCATCTTTTACATCCTTTTCCCTAATGCCATGAATTCTAATATTCATATTAGAAAAATAAGCAACTTCATTAAGTGGCTTAATTAATGAATAATATGATTCTTCGATTGCCCCATCATCTAAAGTGCACATCCCAATAGCACAGACGCTAGCAGGATAGCGATTAGCTGTTTCAAAATCTATACTTACAACTTTCATTCTTTTATATGTTCATATGCCATACGATATATATTTTCAATATGCTCATCAGCCATTGAATAATAAACATTCTTACCTATTTTTCTTGTTGTAACTAATTTAGTTTTCTTTAAAGATGATAATTGATGAGATATAGCACTTGTACTCATTTCTAATAAATTAGCCAAGTCACTAACACATAATTCATGCGTAAATAAAGCATTCATTATCTTTAATCTGGTGCTATCGCCAAACATATCAAAGATAAGGCTCATTTCATCATAATCTTTTTCTTTCAACATTGCTTTTTTACATTTATCAAATGCTTGTTTATCTATTATTTTCATCCCTTAGACCTCTTTAACTTAGCCTTCTTTATTTCTTTATCTGGTAAATGATTATCTAAATATGGTTTAACAGAACCTTTTGAATATACTTCTTGTATCTGTGATGAGCCATCTACTAAATTGAATACCAACTTATCAACTGTCGCATACCATTCATATTGCCAAGAAACTACATCCTCATAATAAACCATATTACATCTTGTTTTTTCTCTTTCATTATAAAGAATGACATAATCATCCCTAAACTCACATATCACTTTATCAGGCATGATTATTAACGCAAATAAAGCCATTAAAACTAATAAGATACCTGCCAATAATAAATATGATCTAATAATCGCTATTACTATTCCAATCAATAACATCATAATAATAAAAGCTATAGGTTTAACATGAACTTTTTCTTCAACCCCATTATATTCAGGTAGATTTCTTATCCTAATAGTCTGTGTTTTCATAAATGTATTATAAACCAGAATAATATTATATTAAAAAGCATGATATACTTTTTCTTGCATGAAACATCCAATCACATTTGAAATAACACATATATGTAAACAATCTGGGGCAAGAACAGGTATTTTACATACGCCGCACGGGAACGTAGAAACGCCAATGTTCATGCCTGTAGGCACGCAAGCAACAGTTAAATTTATATCACCTGAAGAATTATATGAAATGGGTTCAGGGATTATCTTAGCTAATACTTATCATTTATGGTTAAGGCCTGGCGAAGATATAATCAAAAAAGCTGGTGGTATTCAAAAATTCATGAATTATAAAGGCCCTATGTTGACAGATTCGGGAGGCTTTCAAGTTTTTTCTCTTTCTGATACTCGCACAATAAGTGAAGAAGGTGTAACTTTTAAGAATACTTTAAATGGTGATATGTTATTTTTATCTCCTGAAAAATCTATTCAAATACAGAATGCGATAGGTGCTGATATTATTATGTCTTTTGATGAATGCATCCCCTATCCTGCTACTAGAGAATATGCAGAAGCTTCAATGCAAAGAACATTAAGATGGGCCCTAAGAGGAAAAGAAGCTAATCTTAATCCTGAAAGTCAATCTATTTTTGGTATTGTGCAAGGTGGCGATTATGAAGATTTAAGACATTATTGCGCCGAGAAATTAGTAGAGATGGATTTTGCGGGATATGCGATAGGAGGCACTTCTGTTGGCGAAGATAAACAGACTATGAAACATATGGTACAAATGTCTCAAGAGAAATTACCACTTGATAAACCGCGCTATTTGATGGGAGTTGGTGCTGTAAATGATCTTTTAGAAGCTATCTCAATGAATATAGATATGTGTGATTGTGTTTTACCAACTAGAATCGCAAGACATGGTACATTAATGACTAGCGAAGGTAGAATCAATATTAAAAAGCCTATCTTTAAAGAAGACTTTACTACATTAGATAGTAAATGTGATTGTTATACATGTAAGAATTATTCAAGAGCTTATTTAAATCATTTAGCTAGAGTTCAAGAAGGTTTTGGCACTAGATTAATGAGTATTCATAATATCCGTTTCTTAATAAAACTTATGGAAGATGCAAGACAAGCAATCAAAGAAGATAGGTTCTTAGATTATAAAAATGAAGTATTAGCTAATATGAAATTTGATGAAAGAGGCTTCTAATGAAAACAAGTGACTTTGATTATTATTTACCAGAAGAATTGATAGCGCAAACGCCTCTATTAGATAGATCAACTTCAAGAATGTTAGTAGTTCATAAAAAATCTAAAACAATTGAACATAAACATTTCTATGATATCGTTAATTATCTTCATGAAGGAGATGTATTAGTTAGAAATAATACTAGAGTAATTCCTGCGCGATTATTTGGTATAAAAGAAGAGACCGGCGCTCATGTTGAAATGCTTTTATTAAGGCAAGAAGAGAATAATATATGGGAATGCCTTTTAGGTAATGCCAAAGTAGTTAAAGTTGGAACTATTATTAGCTTTGGTGAAGGTAAATTAAAAGCTAAATGTCTAGAAGTATTAGATAAAGGCTTAAGAAAGATGGAATTGTTATATGAAGGTATCTTTAATGAGATATTGGATGAATTAGGCAATGTACCTTTACCACCTTATATCAAAGAGAAATTAGATGATAAAGAGCGTTATCAAACAATATATGCCAAAGAAGATGGCAGTGCTGCTGCCCCAACTGCA
>CACZTC010000079.1 GCA_902784015.1 uncultured Erysipelotrichaceae bacterium
CAAACTATTCGCGAATCTAATGTTTTTTTCCATAATAATTTACCTCCAAGAAAGGATTATGAACCTAATCTATTATGGTTGCAAGTATTTTGAAAAAAGTAATCGCTATCATTTTAAAAAAACTTTAGTTAAGCGTTTTCTTAGCTGATTTGGCATAAAAAAAAGCTATAGAAAGATAATCTATAACTTTTGATATTTTTTATATCTTATTTCTTTTCTCCTGTTCCATAATTCTCTAAGATATAATCTAAATCTTTATCACCTCTACCAGATAGATTGATAAGAATTGAACCATGATCCATTTTCTTAGCTAATTTCATTGCATAAGCTACTGCATGTGAACTTTCGATAGCAGGGATGATTCCTTCTAATTTAGATAAAGTAAAGAAAGCTTCAATACTATCATCATCATTAATGACATCATAAGTTACTCTACCAAGATCTTTTAAGAAAGCATGTTCAGGTCCAGAAGAAGGATAATCCAAGCCACTTGCCACAGAATAAACTGGGGCAGGATTTCCTTTCTTATCTTTAATCATAATACTATTGAAACCATGCATTACTCCTTCACTACCATAGCTAAGGCTTGCAGCATGTTGGCCAAGTTTTTTACCTTTACCTAATGGTTCAACTCCATATATTTCAACTGGATCGTTTAGGAAGCCTGAAAACATTCCCATCGCATTAGAGCCGCCACCAACACAAGCCACAACAGAAGTTGGAAGATTACCAGTCATATCTAAGAATTGTTCTCTAGCTTCAATGCCAACAATACTTTGGAAATCTCTAACCATCATTGGGAAAGGGTGAGGTCCTACAACAGAGCCTATGCAGTAGATAGCTTCTTTATATTCTTTTTGATAAGCAGTAAAAGCTGCATCGACTGCTTCTTTTAATGTTTGTAAGCCTTCTGTAACTTCTACCACATTAGCGCCTAATATTTTCA
The DNA here is from genome assembly GCA_902784015.1 of uncultured Erysipelotrichaceae bacterium. GTDB lineage: Bacteria > Bacillota_I > Bacilli_A > Erysipelotrichales > Erysipelotrichaceae > Bulleidia. The sequence continues at coordinate 947 of CACZTC010000079.1, forward strand.
TTTTAGCTACATTAGGTGCTTGTTTTTTAATATCAACTGCTCCCATATAAATATCACATTCAAGTCCAAAATAAGCAGCAGCAGTCGCAAGAGCTACACCATGTTGACCTGCTCCTGTTTCCGCAATGACTTTCTTTTTGCCCATATATTTAGCTAATAATGCCTCTCCCATACAGTGATTTAATTTATGAGCTCCGGAATGATTTAAGTCTTCTCTTTTGGCATATAGTTGAATCTTCCCACCTAAAGAATTTGATAATCTTTCTAAATGAGTGATTGGAGTAGGCCTTCCTTGGAATTCTTGACGGATTCTTCTTAATTCCGCAATGAATTTTCTAGATTGGGCAATCGAAAAATATGCTTCTGTTATTTCATCCATTGATTTTTGGAGATTTTTGTCTAAATATGAACCACCATATTTACCGAAATAACCTTCTTTATTTGGGTAATCCACTAAATAAGTACTAAAATCAACATTCTTCTTTTTCATAATTATGCTCCATTTCAATTTCTATCATTATATTACAAACCACCTCCAACAAAATAATAGAAATTAGATAATAATAAAATATTCTTTTATTTTTAATTATTACGCAATAAAAACAATGATTAATTCATTAATTATATATATGAAGAATTTATCGATACGTAAAAAAATCACTGTAATGTTCACTTTATCTTTGACGATAGTATCTTTAATACTGTTGTTGGTATTTCGTTATATATGTGGAAGTGTTTTATATAATAATGCCAAAAATAATTTAATAAATAATATTAATGCTAGCGTCAATAAGATAAGCTACTATAGCGATGAGTCATTTATTAATGAAAATGATAATCCAATTAATTATGAAAATGGTTATTTAGTTTTTGAAGATGAATTATTTAACGATAATAATATTCAAATCTCTATATATGGAAAAGACAATAAACAAATAATAGGTGATAGTCTAATCGCTAAAGAATTAAGAGGACTCGAATTAATAAATAATAATATTTTTAAAATTGTATCAGAAGTTGGTACATATCAAGTTTATGAAAGAAACATAAAACTTAACAATGATTCCTTCTTATGGATAAGAGGAATAATGTCTTTGGAAGAAGTTCAAAACCAATTGCGTGATATCGCAATGATAGCTATTTATGTACTTCTTATCGTAATAATATTAGCTTCGCTATTTGCCTATACTTTTGCGTATAAATTAATCAAACCAGTTATAAAAATAAATGATATTACATCAGATATATATGATGAAAAAGACCTAAAAAAGAGAATTAATATTTTTAGATCAAATGATGAAGTAAATCAATTAGCTAATTCAATCGATGAAATGATAGGTAGATTAGAAGAGGCTTTTAATAATAAAAGTAAATTTATATCAGCTATATCTCAAGAAATCAAAACACCACTATCTGTAGTAATAGCGAAATGTGAATATATGCTAGATAGAAAAAGAAATGAAGAAGATTATAAAGAAGCTTTTAGAACTATTCTTAAACAAAGCGGTCGCATGCATAGATTAATAAAAAGAATAAATGATTATATTAACTTAGATGCTAAACAAAAAGACTTCCCAATTAGTGATATCAATCTATCTTCAATAGTTAATGATATAGGAATGGAAATGAAACTATTAAAAGATAAAAATATAGAACTATATTTAGAAGTTGAAGATGATATTTACATTCGCGGAAATAGAATTCTACAAACTTGCTTAGTTGAAAACATAATCAGTAATGCATATAGATATGGTAGAGAAAATGGCTATATCAAAGTGCGCCTATTTAGTGAAAATGATAAAGCATTATTAGAAGTTGAAGATAATGGCTTTGGCATAAGTGAAGAATCTATAGGAAATATTTTTAATGCATTTCATCAAACAAATAATCCTCAACCAAATGGTTATGGTTTAGGTTTATCAATGGCTAAAAAGATTGTTGAATTTCATAGGGGCAGTATTGATGTGAAGAGTAATATCAATCAAGGTAGTTGTTTTAGAGTTGTATTTAATCAAGCATAAAGAGGGCATATGAGAGTACTAGTTGCAGATAACGAAAAAGATTTTAATAAAATCATCACCGAGAGATTAATAGAAGACGGATATAGTGTTGATAGTTATTTTGATGGCGAAGATATTATTGAAGCCTTTAATCAAAATGAATATGATGCCTTAATAATTGATACTAAGCTACCAAAAATAAATGGATATGAAGTATTAAAACAATTACGTAATAAAGGAATTTCCACGCCAGTTATGTTAATGAGTGCTACTGCAAGTAATGAGGATTATAGTAAAGGCCTTGATTCAGGAGCTAATGAATTTATATCTAAACCATTTGCGTATAGACAGATGATATCTAAAATGCAGGGAATGATGAAATCAAGTTTTGGTAAATATGACAATATTATTCAAGTTAGTGATCTTATTTTAAATCTAGATATGAATTCAGTATTTCGAGCAGGCCAAGCTATAACCTTAACCGCAAATGAATATATTCTATTGGAATATTTGATGATAAATGCAAATAAGGTATTGGAAAAAGAAAAAATAGAAGAGCAGATATGGTATTTCGATTATAACGATGAAGAAAATGTCTTAGAAATTTATATGAATCGTTTAATAAATAAGATTGATAAAGATCATGAAGAAAAACTAATACATAAGATAGGTAATGGTGGATATATGTTGAAAGGAGATCAAGAAGATGACAAATAATATGAGCAAAAAACAATTGAGTATTATAACGATAGTAATATTAGTAATTATGTTTATTACTTTATGCTTACTCAATACAATTGATAAATTCATTCAACATAATTTAATAGATGATGCATCTGCACAAGAATTGGCGATCGCAGATGCAGGTTATAAAAGTAGCGAAGTGATAATAGTAGATAATTCATTAAGCAAAGATAAAGGAATATATTTATATGAAATATCATTTGTGAAAGAAGATACAGAATATAAATATTATCTTAGAGCGACTGATGGTCAAGTATTAGAAAAGAATTTATCGGAAAGTACAATATTATCTTCTAATAATGAATTATGTATAAATGGCGCTAAAGAAATATTAAATAAGCATAATGAATGGAAAGAATTAAAGAATAATAATCAAGAAATAATAAAAGCTGAAGATAATAATACAAATAATCCTAATAATATATTAGCTATTTCAACAAATAATCAATTATCTTCTTCAGCTAGTAATAATAATGTGGCTAATAATAAAGAAGTTCCTAAAGAAATAAGTTCTAATAATCAAGTAGTATCTTCACATAATACTTCTTCAAGCTCTCAAAATATTAATAATATTCTTGTTTCTACAACTAATACTTATCAAGCACCAGATAATAAAACAAGTATAAGTAATACAAAAGAGATTAATACTAATAATGTCAGCTATAGTCCTGTTACAACTAATAATAAAGCGTCCTCTCCTTCGCCTACGCTAGCTCCAGTACAAATTAATAAGCAAACACCAACACTTCAACAGCCTAAAGAAACAAATACTCCTTCTGCAATTAATAAACAATTATCTTCTACTAATAGTAAAAATAAATATGACGATGATGACGACGATGATGATGACGATGATGTTGACGATGACGATGATGATGACGATGACGACGATGATGATTAAAAGATAAAAGGTGATAAATATGAGAAATAAAAAAAGACAAGGAATATTCATTGCGATAATGTTGTGGCTATTAGCTATGTTTGTGATTTTATATGAACCAAAAAAAGCAGCAGCTACAAATACGCATACATTAAATGTAAAAATATTTAGGATAGGTAAAGCCGATGCCATTGTTGTAGAGAATAATGGTGAGTATATGGTAATTGATGCAGGAGAAGAGGAAGATGGTTTTGAAGTAGTTGAATATTTAGAAAAAAAAGGAATAGATAAAGTTAAATTACTTCTTATTACACATTTTGATAAAGATCATGTTGGTGGGGCTGATACATTCTTAGAATATATTGAGGCTGAAGAAATTGTCTTACCTGATTATGTTGGTATAGGGACAGAATATTTAGATTTTATGCAAACCTTAAGTGACTTAGAAATAGAACCTTCTTATCTTCATGAAACAAAAACATTTATGTTAGGAGATAGTATCGTAACGCTAAATCCTCCTTCATCATATGGAATCGGGAATGAACATAAAGAAGTAGATAATGATTTATCAATCATTACCACAATCGAACATTATGATAATCGCTTAGTTTTTTTAGGAGATGCCGAAAAGAAGCGTCTTAGAGAATATTTAAGTTCAGATTCTGCACTTCCATGTGATTTTGTGAAATTGCCACATCATGGGGTCTATAATACTGAGCTTGAAAACTTAATGGATATAATAAAACCTTCTTATGTCGCAATATGCACCTCGAAGAAAAATCCTGCGGAAACGCAAACTGTTCAATTATTGAAAAAAACAGGAGCGAAAGTTGCGGAAACAAAAGATGGAAGCATATTTGTGATTAGTGATGGAAGGAATGTCTATATGAATCAAAAAGGAGACTAAATATGAGTCAATCAGTTTTTAATAGATATGAAAAAAAATATGTAATTCCAAAAGAAATATATTTTGAGCTTAGAAAAAGAATCGAAGACAAAATGATCGAAGATGAATATGGACTTAGTACGATTTGTAATATTTATTATGATACAAATAATAAAGAATTAATTAGAAAATCAATTGATAAACCAATCTATAAAGAAAAATTAAGAATTCGCAGTTATGGTATACCAAAAGATGATAGTAAAGTATTTGTTGAAATAAA
>CACZTC010000080.1 GCA_902784015.1 uncultured Erysipelotrichaceae bacterium
ATATAAATACATATTATTATAGTAATGTAGATAAAGAGGTTAATAAATATGGAAAACATTAACTATGACAATTATGATTTAGAAGACATTTATTCAGCTATTATTGAGAATATGCAGGATGGAGCTTATTTTGTAGACCAAAATAGAAAAATATTATTTTGGAATTCTGCAGCTGAAAGAATAACTGGTTATCGTAAAGATGAAATTATTGGTAAATCTTGTCCTGAATCTCATCTTAATCATATAGATGAAGAAGGTAAACCTTTATGTCAGGTTGGTTGCCCTCTTTTCGCTACTAATATTGATGGTAAACAAAGAAGAGAAAGAGTCTTTGTGCGCCATAAAGATGGTCATCGCTTACCTATTAGAGTCAATATCTTCCCAATTAAAAAAGAAAATGAAATCATAGGGTCAATTGAAATATTCACTCAAGACTCCCCTACCAAATATGAAGATCAACTGATTGAACATTTATCTGGTATAGCGATGCATGATGGTTTAACTAAATTACCTAATCGTAGATATCTAGAAAGCTTTTTAAATTATAAATTGAATCAATTTAATCGTTTCCACCAACAATTCGCTTTATTATTTGCGGATATAGATAACTTTAGTGATTTCAATAATAATTATGGCCATGATGTAGGAGATTTAGTTTTAACTAATATTGCCCAATCATTGTCTCAAGATTTAAATAAAGATGATTTAGTTGGTAGATGGGGCGGTGAAGAATTCGTTGGCATATACACAATATCTAATGATTATGAAGCTTCTATTCGCGCTGATAAATTTAGACAATTAGTACAAAATACAGAAATCAATTATGGTGATGAACAACTTAATGTCACAGTATCAGTAGGAGTAACTATAGCTAAAGCTGATGATAATATAGAATCAATTATTGATAGAGCTGACCATTTAATGTATAAATCTAAAAATGCTGGTAAGAATCGAGTAAGTGCTGATTAAACATGAAAATTATCCTAATATTAAGTGACATATTAAACTTTGATTATAATCAACTATGTAATTCTCATAATTTTTTAATATTACAAAAAGAAGAAAAAGAAGCTAATATAATTAACCCAATAATCGGCGATAATATCAAAGCTAAATATACTTTCTATAGCAGTAATCTTGTCTCCTCTCAAGAAACAATAAATAAATTATTTGGAAAACAGAATATTATCATCGAACCATTATTAGATGAAATTGTTTTTGATGCTTTAATAGATAAAGACTTAACTTATGATAATTATAAAAAAGAAGTGATAAAACTATGGAAGAAGAATAATGACTCATTACAAATAGCTAATAATCAATGTGAAGACTTATTAAAAAAATTAGAAGAAAAAGATGAAGATGCCGTAGTGGTATCACACCCTATTAGAATAGATATCTTAATTAATATCATGAAGAAAAATGGTTATCTAATAGAAAAACCACGATTATTTGGAATTAAGCCATTAGATAGAATTAGAGCATCAAAGAAGAATTTGCACTGCGGAAATTGTAAATATAATTGTTTATTGACTCATCCTAGATGTGATATTGGACGTGATAAAGCAAATATTAGAGGTATTGAAATTAAAGATACTGATCATATCGCATCACGTTTCTGAAAATATTTCATTATTTTCAATATATTTATATGAAGACTTTTCAATATTTATTGAAAGATTTTTTTATTTACACTAAATATCTATTTTTTCTTAATAAAAATGATATACAAGTCTAGAAAGATATATGATGTCGTGCTATGTTTTGTATAGAAGATAACCTTCACACTATTTATCTCATATTAGGAGGATAAATAAAATGAGTGATTACAGTTTTATAGCATCATTAAAAGATTTCAAAAATATTCTAATGCCCTTCAAATATGCGCGCATGGAATATGGCAATTTGATTTCGTTAGTTAAGCATAACCAAAGAGAATTAAGTAATTTACCAAAAGAAAATGGTATTAGTCCTCTTTCTTCAAGCAACCAAGTTGGTTATAGTATTCCACCACTTCATTAACGTCGAGACTGACATGTTGTAACCTCCTTTGATAGGGTCATTTTTGGGGGACGCAACAACAGTCTCTTTTTTTTATGTTCTTTTTTTCATATACTAGTTATATGAAATTAATTAAAACAAAATCCATTTACTCAAAAACTATTTGGGGTAACAACAAATTAGCTAAGTTAAGAAATGTTGAAAAAGACAATATTGGCGCAATCTGGGAAATAAGTGCTCATAAAGATATTGATGTTGAAGTATCAGATAGTGAGACTAAACTTAGTGAATTTATATTAACTAATCAAAAAGAAATATTAGGAGATAATTTGAGTCTAGCTAATATGATTAGAGTTGGACTACTAGATGCCAAAGACTATCTAAGTATTCAAGTTCATCCTGATGATGATTATGGAATGAAATATGATAATGATCTAGGCAAAGATGAATGTTGGTATGTTCTAGAGGCTGAGGAAGGAGCCACCTTAGTAGCAGGAAGTGACTTTAAAACAAAAGAGGAATTAGAAAAGGCTATTAATGATGA
>CACZTC010000081.1 GCA_902784015.1 uncultured Erysipelotrichaceae bacterium
CATTAATTTTATTTAAAACACGATATCCCATAGGAAGCATCATATATACGCCACTTGAGCTTTTCTTAATCATGCCGCTTCTAGCTAATAAATTACTAGAAACTGAGTCTTCATCTTTTAAATCTTCTCTTAATGTATAAAAATAACTATTGCTTAATCTCATAAAAATACCTCAATCCTTAAAGATTATATCATGCAAGCTTTGTAATAATGTGTACTTTTTTATATAATGATGACAATTAGAATGAAAGGAAGATGATATGGCAACATTTTTTGACGGTCCAAGTAGAACATTTAGTGAATATCTTTTAGTTCCAGCTCTTACTAAAGAAGATAATGTACCATCACAAGTTAATTTAAAAACTCCTTTAGTAAAATTTGAAAAAGATAAGGAACCTTCACTATCATTAAACATACCTATGGTTAGTGCAGTTATGCAATCAGTTTCTGGTGATAGATTAGCTGTTGCATTAGCTAAAGAGGGGGGCTTATCTTTTATTTTTGGTTCACAATCAATAGAAGATGAAGCTGAAATGGTTCGTAATGTAAAGAATCATAAAGCTGGTTTTGTAGTTAGTGATACTAATATATCTTTAGATACTACATTAAATGAGATATTAGAATTAAAAAAGAAAAGTGATCATTCTACTATGCCTGTAACAGAAGATGGTAGTGCTCATGGTAGATTATTAGGTTTAGTTACTTCACGTGATTATCGTATATCTAGAATGACTGGTGAAGAATTAGCTAAAGATTTTATGACGCCAAGAGAAAAACTAATTGTTGGCCATATTTCTAATACATTAAGTGAATGTAATGATATTATTTGGGATCATAAATTAAATACTTTACCTATTGTAAATGATAATGATGAATTAGAATATTTAGTATTTAGAAAAGATTATGAATCTCATAAAGAGAATCCGTTAGAATTATTAGATAAAGAAAAAAGATTATTAGTAGGGGCAGGTATTAATTCTCGTGATTATGAAGAAAGAGTACCTGCATTAGTTGAAGCAGGTGTGGATTGTTTAGTAATAGACTCTTCTGATGGATATTCTGTATGGCAAGGTAAAACTTTAAAATGGATAAGAGATAAATATGGCGATAGTGTTAAGGTAGGCGCTGGTAATGTCGTAGATGCTGAAGGCTTTAATTATCTAGTAGAAAATGGAGCTGATTTTGTAAAAGTTGGCATTGGTGGAGGATCCATTTGTATTACTAGAGAGACAAAAGGCATTGGCCGTGGCCAAGCTACTTCAGTCATTGAAGTAGCTAACGCTAGAAATGAATATTATGAAAAAACTGGTATTTATGTACCTATTTGTAGTGATGGCGGTATTGTTTATGATTATCATATTGTTTTAGCTTTAGCTATGGGAGCTGACTTTGTGATGTTAGGTAGATATTTTTCTCGATTTGAAGAAGCACCTGGCGCTAAATTAACTATAAATGGTAATTTAGTAAAAGAATATTGGGGCGAAGGAAGTAATAGAGCACGTAATTGGCAAAGATATGATATGGGTGAAAGCTCTAAATTATCTTTTGAAGAAGGTGTTGATTCATATGTTCCTTATGCAGGCTTATTAAAAGATAATGTAGCTCCAACTATATCTAAGATTAAATCAACTATGTGTAGTTGTGGATCTTTATCAATTAAAGAATTACAAGAAAACGCGAAACTAACTGTTGTTTCTGCTACTTCAATAGTAGAAGGCGGAGCTCATGATGTAATAGTTAAAAATTCTGATAAAAGATTTGAAAAATAGGTATTAATGATGAAAATTGGATTAGTATCTTATGAAACTAAAGATAATGATATAGATTTCAATCTTAAACAAATAGAAAAAGCATTTATTAATGCTTTTAATAAAGTAGATTTATTATGCTTTGGTGAAACTTTTTTACAAGGTTTTAACTCTTTATCATGGAAATATGAAATTGATAAGAATATCGCAATAAGTATCGATTCAGAAATATTTGATATTTTAAAAGAATATACAATTAAATATAATATAGCTTTAATTTTAGGATATATAG
>CACZTC010000082.1 GCA_902784015.1 uncultured Erysipelotrichaceae bacterium
AAAAGATAAAAAAGGACATATCAAACCAATTGATGGTCAATTATTTTATCGTGGTTATAATATCGAAGATATTATTAATGCTCCTGATAATAAAGATAAATTCTTATTTGAAGAGATATGTTGGTTATTATTATTTGGTGAATTACCTTCTAAAGTTGAATTAAAGAAATTTACTTCTTTAATTGATAATCATCGTGAGCTTCCTGAAGGCTTTGTGGAAACCATGATATTTAGTGCACCATCTAAAAGTATCATGAATAAAATGATGCGCTCAATTTTAGCTTTATATGCATATGATGATGATCCTGATAATAATTCATTAGAAAATATCATATCGCAATCTATACAACTAATATCTCAATTCCCCACAATAATGATTTATGCTTATCAAGCAAAAGTGCATGCCTTTGATCATGGTTCTTTATTCTTCCATTATCCAAATAAGAATTTAAGTAGCGCTGAGCATATTTTATCTATCGCTAGGGATAACCAAGAATATACGAAAGAAGAAGCCAAATTATTAGATACTTGTATGGTATTACACGCAGATCATGGTGGCGGTAATAATAGTACATTTACTAGTCGCGTATTATCTTCAACTGGTACTGATACATATTCTACTATTGCTGCAGCTATTGGTTCTTTAAAAGGTCCTAAGCATGGTGGCGCTAATCTAAAAGTTAATGAACAAGTTAAATTAATGTTAGAAAATATTAATATTGAAAAAGATGATCAAGTAAAAGATTATTTATATAAATTATTGCATAAGAAAGCTGGCGATAAGAGTGGTCTTATCTATGGTATGGGTCATGCTGTTTATACATTAAGTGATCCTAGAGCTAAAATAATTAAAAAACAATTAGAATTAATTAATAAATCAGAAGTATTAGAAAAAGAATTTATTGCCTTAAAGAAAATTGAAGAGTTTGCACCTCTTATATATGAAGAAGAAAAAGGTAATACTAAAGCAATATGCGCTAATATCGATTTATATTCAGGTCTAGTTTATAAAGTTTTAGGCTTAAGTGAAGATTTATTTACCCCTTTATTTGCGGTATCTAGAATTCCTGGATGGTGTGCACATAGAATTGAAGAGATCGAATTTGCGAAACGCATTATGCGTCCTGCCTATAAATGCATAATGAAAGAAAGAAAATATGAATCTTTAAATAAAAGAAAAGGCTAATTCACATCATATATGAGTTAGCCTTTTTAATACATAATTATTTAAGATAGAATACTCTATTTTCTTTACGCTCTTTAGCTTCAGGATAAGCACCTTCGATATATCCAATCGCGCAATGCCCTACTCCTTCATATTCACCTTCAATACCATTCTTCTTTAATAATTCTTTATATTCATCCATTTCAAATTCTTCTTTAGCACGGTGAATCCAGATACTTCCTAAACCAAGAGAATGTGCTGCCAGCATTAAATTTTGCATAACTAAACTAGCATCATAGATAGATGTAGGAATATTTTTATCTGCTAAGACGGCTAATATTACTGGCGCACCATAGAAAGGATCTTTTCCTTCTTCAAAACCTGCAATTTTACAATTATCTTTAGAAATTTTATCTCTTAATTCTTCATCTTCAACTACAAGAATAATTGCGCCTTGTCTACCCATACCGCTTGGTGCATATAAACCCGCTTCAACAATTTCATCTATAACTTTTCGATCAGGTTTATCTTTTTTAAAACTTCTAATACTTCTTCTTTCTTTTAATGCCTTAATAACTTCATTCATATATTTAGTCTCCTTAATTTAATATTACTTCATATCTTTTAAAAATGCTTTATAAGCTCGATAAGCTTCATAAACATCAGCCTTAGATACTACTTCACATGGAGCATGCATATTTTGAACTGGAATACCTGCATCTAAAACATCCATATTCATATTAGCTAAGATGAAGGCAATCGTACCACCGCCACCAACATCTACTTTACCTAATTCACACATTTGAAACATCACTTTATTCTTATCCATGACATTTCTTACTTTAGCTACAAATTCCGCATTAGCGTCGCTTGATCCGCTTTTTCCTCTAGAACCTGTAAATTTATTAAAGCTTATTCCTCTACCTAAGTAAGCTGCATTTCTTTTTTCACTTACCTCTGGATAATTTGAATCATAAGCTGAACTTACATCACTACTTAACATCATCGAATTTCTTAAGCATTCATTTATTTCAATATTCTTAGAATATCCTTGTTTATCTAATAGAATCGCAATTGTATCTTCAAAGAATCTAGATTGCATACCTGTATTACCTAAAGAACCTACTTCTTCTTTATCAACTAATATGCAACAAGATGTTCTTTGTGGTTTTTTCATTTCTAGAATAGCTCTTAATGATGTATAAGCACATACTTTATCATCATGACCATAACCTAATAACATTGATGAATCTAAGCCATAATCTCTCACTTCCCCACTAGGAACCACTTCAATTTCAGCACTTAAAAAATCATCTTCACTAATGTTATATTTTTTCTTTAATAAATCTAAAATATAACCTTTAACTGGTTCTTTTTTATTCTTATTAGGTATAGAGCCAACTAATAAATCTAATTTTTCTCCTTCTACCACAATAGCGCCAGGCTTCTTTAATTGGTCTTGCGCTAAATGAATTAGTAAATCAGATACACCAACTACAGGATCACCTTCATTATCACCAATATTTATATCTACTACTGTTCCATCTTTTTTACAGACAACACCAACTAATGACATAGCTCTAGCTACCCATTGATATTTCTTTATGCCTCCATAATAATGAGTATCCATTAAACATAACCCATCTTTCTCATATAATGGTTTCTGTTTTAAATCCATACGGGGACTATCTATATGCGCGCCTAATATATTCATACCTTCTATAAGAGGTTTATTACCTATCACAAATAGACATAGATTTTTACCGCGATTAATCGCATATATTCTATCTCCTTCTTTAAGTGTTTTAATTTTATTAATATCCTTAAAACCTGCTTTCTTAGCTAAAAGAAGACTATTATTCACAAATGTTCTTTCTGTTTTAGAAATAGATAAGAATTGTCTATATTCTTCATTAAAATCAAAAAGCTTCTTTTTCTCGCTTTCTGTTAATTTATCCCAAACTGTATTTACCATAATTGATACTCCTTTAAAACATATTTATTCTATCATCATTATTTATTAATAAAAAAAGATAATGCTTAATCACAAGCATTATCATTCATTCCCTCTATCTTGAATTGGGTATTATATAAATCAGTATATACACCATTTTTATTAATTAAATCTTGATGTTTACCTCTTTCGACTATTTCACCATCTTTTAATACAATTATTTCATCAGCTGCTAAGATAGTTGATAATCTATGCGCAATTAATATACTTGTTCTTTCTTCAATTAATGGATCAATTGCATCCTGAATAGCTTTTTCCGAAATAGAATCAAGTGAAGCAGTAGCTTCATCAAAAATCATGACCCATGGATCTTTTAATAATACCCTAGCAATACTTATTCTTTGTTTTTCACCGCCTGATAATTTAAGACCTCTATTACCTACTTCTGTATCATAACCTTTTTCTTGATTCATAATAAAGTCATGAATATTAGCTTTTTTACATGCTTCTATGATTTCTTCTTCACTAGCATCTTCTTTAGCATATAAAAGATTCTCTTTGATTGTGCCATTAAATAAATATGTATCTTGTGAAACTATACCAATTGCATCTCTTAACTCTTTTAAATCTATATCTCTAACATCTATACCATCGAATTTAACTGAGCCTTTGGTTACATCATATAATCTAGGAATAAGATTAATAAGTGTAGATTTACCAGAACCGCTTGGCCCTACAATTGCGATACTATTACCGCTTTTCAAAGAGAAATTAATATCCTTTAGTATCATTCTATCTTCGTTATATTGGAAAAATACATTTTCAAAATCAATATTACCTTGGATATTTGTGAGCTTAATTGGATTTTCTGCATTTTTAATTTCTATATCCATATCAAAATATTCAAAGATACGTGTAAACATCGCCATTGATCTAATCCAATCAACTTGAATATTAAGAAGTGAATTAACAGGGCCATACATTCTTCCTAATAATGATACTAAAACGGTAATATCACCTACTGTAACATCAGAATTATATTTCATCATAAGTAAGCCACCAACGAAATATAGAATCATTGGTCCTACAGAAGATATTGTACTCATCACTACTCTAAACCATCTACCGGCCATAGATTCTTTAATATTGAGAGATATCATTTTTTCATTTACTTCATAATATTTATTGTATTCTTTATCTTCGCGACCAAATAATTTAACTAATAATTGTCCTGAAACTGACATCGTTTCATTTAATATTGTATTCATTTCATCATTACAAGCTTGAGCTTCTTTGGTAATAGACCATCTTGTTTTACCAGCTTTTCTAGTTGGTAAAGTAAATAATGGAACAATAATTATACCTACTACTGCTAAAACCCAATTCTTTTGAAACATCGCTACTAGGGCTATTGTTAGAGTGATGACATTAGAAAGAATTGAAGTAAAAGTGTTAGTGATAATCATTTGAACACCATCAATATCACTAGTCATTCTTGTGATAATATCACCTTGATTATTTGAAGTGAAGAAACGCTGCGACATTTGTTGGAGATGATTATACATTTGGTTACGCATATCAAAGGTAATATGTTGAGCTATCCAAGTATTGAAATAGCTTTCTAATACACCAATTAAATTAGATATTAATGTAACAACTAATGATAAGACAATATAGAATATTAACTTATTCATATCTCGCCCAATTAAGCCTTCATCAATAATTTTACCTGTCAAGATTGATGGATATATAGAAAAAGCAGATGAAATAATAATAGCTATTAATACTATAGCCATCTGTTTCCAATATGGTTTTAAATAAGAAAAGATCCTAAATAATAATTCCTTAGTGACTTTAGGAGTTTGTTGTATTTCCTCTTCTTCTAAAAATCTTCCGCCAGGTCCACCCATGCCGCCTGGTCCGCCACGCATCGTCATATTTTTATCCTCCAAAAACTATATCACATTAAAAAGAAGAATGTAGGTTTTTCCTACACTCTTCATATATTCATTAATGTCCACCGTGCCCTCCTGGGCCTCCTTGATCGCCTCCTGGCATCCCGAAGCCTCCTTGATTACCTCCGGGCATCATTCCACCTTGCATATTACCGCCAAATTGATTATATATTTCTGTAACAATAGATCCATTAACTATAACTTTAGCATTACTACCTATACTTCCATTGCCATCATAATCAAATGGTGATTGAGCGCTAATGGTAATATCACCGCCATCAATATATAAATTACCATTACTATCTAAGGCATCTGTATCGCCACCCGCCATTTCTATATTAACAATACCATTATTAATTTGAATTATAGGCGAACCACTACCATTTGCGTTAAAGCCATCATCTTTGGCATATAGGCTCACTTCACCATCATTCATATTAATCACATTAGCTTCCAAACCTTCCCAACAAGTCTCAATATTTATATTTCCACCATTAATTGTAATTGTAGAATCGCTATGAATAGCATCATCACCAGCTTGAATATAAATATCACCGCTATTTAAGATAAAATCTTCTTCAACATTAATTGCATCATCTTGTGTATTTAGCTTCATATTTGTTGTAGTGATAGTTATTGCTTTTGCGCTTATGCCTTTAAAGCGTGTACTCTCATCGCTACTATTATCGTCAGATGTATCATAATTTATTTCACCATTACTTTTAGGGCTAGCTCCACTTTGATTATCTTTGCCCCAGCCGCCCATTTGGCCAAACATCATATCACTATAATGTTCTGAAGCATTTTCATAACCTCCTCCGCTTACTACTTCTATTTCACTATTTTCAAATTCTATTTCGCCAATTGCTTTAATTCCATCATCATCACATTCAATTGTAATAATTGCATCAGTAAATAAAGCATCACCATTATGTTTACTAGAAGTATTATCAACTTCACCTAAATTAAAACCATCTTTATTAGTATTAATATTAATAGTGGCATTAGTTACTTTTGTATAATTATTAACATCAATTCCATCTTTAACACTATTAATATTCAAAGTGATACCTTCAATAGATAAACTATCATTAACATGGATACCATCTTCATTCGAAGTAATATTAAGCTCGCCACTACCAACTATATCTATATCATCTTTTGAATAAATAGCTGCATTCTCGCCAGTTACTTCAATTTCATTAGTTCCATTAATTTCAATAGTTACAGAATTAGCACTTTCTATATCAATAAATGATGCTTCTGCCTCATATGAAACATTATCTAGAATTATTTTCACATCTGTATTTGAATTAATAATTAAAGCCTCTGTAATAAGTCCACTTAAGTTATATGTATTTCCAGTTTGTACTGTAGTATTAATAGTTTCATTTGTTTCATTTTCTTCTTGATTCTCAATTACTTCCTCAGTAATAATATCTTCTTCTTTATTTATATTTGTTGCTGAAGTACAACCAGCTAACATTAATATAGTTAAAG